>NVWW01000152.1 GCA_002746335.1 Flavobacteriales bacterium
ACAACAGTGTAGGTTCCCGCGCAAAGCCCCGTTGCTTTGCCGTTGCCTGAAATCCTGGGTCATCCCATTGATAGGAATAAGGCGCTATACCACCGCTTGTCAAAGCAGAAGCCGAAGCGTCACAACTACCGCTGCAAACAGGGTTGCTACCCGAAGTGGTTACCGCCAGTGCTGTCGGCTCAAGGATAGAAATGCTGTTAATGACAGTGCAGCCATTGGCATCGGTTACTGTAACATTGTAATTCCCGACACAAAGCCCGATGGCCGTTGCCGTGGTTTGAGCCCCAGTGTCATCCCATAAATAAGAATAGGGTAATATTCCCCCGCTTGCTGTTATTGTTGCCGAGCCATCACAAAGCCCGTTGCAGGTAGCATCTATTCCTGAAGTGGTTGTTATCATTGCAGATGGCTCGGAAACAATTACACTTGCCGATGCTGCGCAGCCGTTAATATCCGTTATAACGACATTGTAAGTTCCTACAGCAAGTCCAGTAGCTATTGAGTCTATTTGGCTGGTCGGGTCATCCCATAAATAAGTATAGGGCGCTGAACCTCCTGTAGCCGAAGCCGCTGCACTGCCGTCATTTCCGCCATTGCAGGAAACATCACCGCTCGAAGAAATACTTGCCGTTGGTCCTGAATTGTTGTTAATGGTAACATTAGCCGTATTTGAGCATCCATTGGCATCGGTTACCGTAACTGAATATCCGCCTACTGCCAATCCCGTTGCAGTGGCTGTGGTTTGCGTAGCAGGGTCATCCCACAAATAAGAATAAGGTGTTGTTCCGCCCGCTGCCGTTACCGTTGCATCGCCATCGGAATTTCCACAGGTGGCATCGGTAGTTGATGTTGATAATGTAATCCCTGCTGGGTCATTGATAATCACACTGGCTGATGTAGTGCAGCCGTTACCATCGGTAACCGTTACCGTATAAGTTCCTGCGCAAAGACCCACTGCCGTTTGGGTTGCCTGTGCCAGCGGGTCGTTCCATGCGTAGCTGTAAGGGAGCGCTCCACCTGAAGCGGTTGCTGTTGCGCTACCATCACATCCGCCACTGCAGACGGGGTCTGTTCCTGAAACCGAAATGCTCAAAACAGGCGGCTGGCTGATGGTTGCGGTTGTGGTGGTGGTGCAGCCGTTTCCATCGGTAACGGTTACCGTATATGTGGCTGCTGATAATCCTGTTGCTGTTGCTGTGGTTTGTGCCCCCGGGTCGTTCCATAAGTAAGAATAGGGCGTTGTTCCACCCGAAGCTGAGACGGTGGCGCTGCCGTCATTCCCGCCATTGCAAGTTACATTGGACGCTGCCGTAATGACCGCATTCAATACTGCTGGCTCTGAAATGGTTATGCTCGCTGCTGCCGCACATAAATTCCCATCGGTAACGATGACATTGTATGTGCCCGCTGCCAATCCCGTTGCCGTGGAATCGATTTGTGCTGCAGGGTCATCCCACAGATAAGAATAGGGTGTGGTTCCCCCGGAAGGGGTAACGGTTGCCGAGCCGTCATTTCCACCATTACAGGAAACATTAGCGCTATTGGTAATGGTTGCTGTCGGACCACCTATGTTGTTGATGGTTACATTGGCTGTTTCAGTACAGCCGTTGGCATCAGTAACTGTAACGGAATAACCCCCAACTAAAAGCCCTGTGACGGTTGCGGTTGTTTGCGATAACGGATCATTCCATAAATAGGAATAGGATGTGGTTCCTCCAGCAGCAGTTACTGTTGCATCGCCATCGGCATTGCCGCAAGTAGCATCGGTGGTGGAAGTGGTTAATGTCATTCCCGCTGGGTCGGTAACGGTAATGTTACCCGTTGCTGTGCAGCCGTTGGCATCGGTTACGGTTACATTGTAAGTTCCCGCACACAATCCAATTGCTGTTTGTGTCACCTGAAAGGAAGCATCATCCCATTGATAGGAATAAGGCGAAGTTCCGCCTGATGGCGTTGCCATTGCCGTTCCATCGCAGTCCCCATTGCAGGTGGGGTCTGTTCCTGCTGTGGATACAGTTAAAGCAGATGGCTCATTCACAGTAACACTTGCTGTTGAAGTACAACCATTGGCATCGGCAACTGTAACATTGAAAGTTCCTGTACACAACCCATTTGCCGTGCTTGTAACTTGACTGCCCGGGTCATCCCACTGATAGGAATAAGGCACGGCTCCGCCTGAAGCTGAAACCGTTGCAGTTCCATCGCAATCACCGTTGCAAGTTGCATCGGTTGAAGAGGTTGTTAGTGAAATTGCTGCTGGCTCGTTAATGGTAATGCTTGCCGAACCCGAACAGCCGGTTGCATCTGTAGCCACTACATTGTAAGTTCCTGATGTCAATCCTGTTGCCGTGAAATCTGTTTGTGCTGCAGGATCATCCCATAAATAAGCATAAGGTGTTGTTCCGCCTGTTGCGGAAGCCGTTGCCGAGCCGTCATTCCCACCATTGCAGGAAACGTCTGTACTTGATGAAATTACTACCGAAGGCCCTCCGATGTCATTAATGGTAACATTTGCGCTATCCAAGCAGCCGTTGAAATCGGACACGGTAACTGCATATCCACCTGAAGCCAATCCTGTTGCCGTTGACGCTGTTTGTCCATTAGACCATAAATACCCATAAGGGGTAGCACCTCCTGTAACCGAAACTGTAGCGGTTCCGTCCGCATTGCCGCAAGTGGCATCAGTTGTTGATGTGGTTAATGCCATCCCTACAGGGTCAGAAATTACCACACTGGCTGAATTTGAGCAGCCATTGGCATCGGTGGCTGTTACTGTGTAAGTTCCTGCACAAAGACCTGTGGCGATTTGGGTGGTTTGGCCGTCATTCCATGCATAAGTATAGGGCGAAGTTCCGCTTGAAGTGCTTGCTGTTGCAGAACCGTCACAGCCACCGTTGCAGCTTGGGTCAGTACCTGTAACAGTCAGTAGTAATGGCAATGGCTCATTTATCGTTACAGTGGCAATGTCGAAACAGGAATTGACATCTGTTACTGTGACATTGTAGGTTCCTGCCGATAATCCAGTAGCTGTTGGTGTATTTTGGCTTGAAGGATCGTCCCATTGATAAGAGTATGGAGGCGTGCCGCTGCCCACTACTGTAACTGTCGCGCTTCCGTCATTTCCTCCAGCACAAGTTACATCGGTGCTGTCTGTTATGAGTGCAATGGGGCCGCCAACATTGGTAACCGTTGCGCTTGCACTATCTACACATCCGCTGAAATCAGTAACCGTAACCGTATATGTTCCGGCAGTAAGGCTAAAGGCAATAAAAGTAGTGTGCCCGCTTGACCACAAATAAGTAAACGGATTCTGACCGCCTGTAATTGTAACCTGTGCCGTGCCGTTAGACACTCCGCAGCCTGCCGGTGTTGTTGACGTGGTCAAAACCATTGCTCCCGGACCTACACTCCCCACATTATCAGTTTCTGTGTTAGAGCACCCCCCCGCATCTGTAACCGTGACATTGTAAGTGCCATCACATAAGCCAGTAGCAACTGAATCGGTTTGATTGTTGGGATCATCCCATTGATAAAAATAAGGTGTTGTTCCACCAGTTACAGAAACTGTTAGCGTACCACTACAGGGGCCGCAACTGGCGGTGTCGTCAGCGGAAACAGTAACAAGCGTTAAGGGGCTTCCAACGCTGCCCACATTTTCTGTTCTGGTGTCTAAACAGCCGTTGGCATCAGTTACAGTAACTGTATAAGTTCCCGCACATAGTCCTGTTGCTATTGAGTCGGTTTGTGCTGCCGGGTCATCCCATTGATAGGAATAAGGAGTAACCCCGCCTGTTGCATTTACCGTTGCTGTACCATCACATGGGCCGCATGCAACTGTATTATCCGTTGAAGAAGAACTCAAACTCAGCGTAAAGGGAGCCGTGCTACCCACATTTCTGTCTTTTGTATCTGAACAGCCAATAGCATCGATTACGGTAACTGTATATATGCCATCACATAATCCCGTAGCAATTGAGTCCGTTTGATTATTTGGGTCATTCCAAATATAAGTGTATGGAGTGGTGCCTCCGGTTACAGTGACTGTTGCTGTGCCCGTGCAAGCTGGGCAACCCGTAGTATCGTCTGTTTTAGAAGTATTTAAGTCCAAAGTATTGTCAACCACTGCTACACTATCCGTTTCCCCACAGAACGCAGCATCTACTATTGTAACTAAGTATGTTCCTGCACATAAGCCGGTCGCTGTTGGCGTTGTCTGGTTTCCTGTAGCAGCATCCCATTGATAATTGTATGGCGATGTCCCACCGCTAACACTTACGGTTGTTGTTCCACTGCAAGGAAAACCGCAGTCACCCGTGCTGTCAACTGTAGTTGTGAATGCCAGCGTCATGCCGCTTCCTGCAATACTGCCGACTGTTGCGGTTGCGGTTCCTGTACAGCCGGTAAAGTCCGTTACGGTTACGTTATAGGTTGCGGGGCACAATGCGCTTGCGGTTTGGGTGGTTTGCAGGTTAAAATCATCCCACTGATAGGTATAAGGCGTAGTGCCGCCTGTTGCATTTGCTGTTGCCGAACCATCACAAGGGAAACAGGGATTGGAGGCATCTGTTACCGAAGTAGTAACTGTTATTCCTCCTCCGCCTATGCCGGCATTTACTGTAATTGTTAGTGAATCAAAACAAAAATTTGCCTCCGTTACTGAAACTGTGTAATCACCTGTACACAATCCTGTAGCTGTTGAATCGGTTTGCCCGTCTGGCCATTGATAAGAATAGGGCGAAACACCTCCAGTAACGCTTAACGTTGCAGTACCGTTACACGTTCCGCATCCACCGGATGTGTCATCGGTTGATGTTCCAGTTAAAGTCATACCGCTACCGCCAATTGAACCCACGGTAGCATTGGTAGAGTCGGAACACCCGTTGTTGTCGGTAACTGTTACAGAATAAGTAAAAGGGCAGAGGCCTGTGGCGGTTTGGGTCGTTTGAGATAAAAAATCATTCCATTGATAGGTATATGGTGTGGTTCCTCCTGTAACGTTGACCATTGCATCTCCATCGCAAGGAAAACAAGAACTTGTGGCATCATTCACCGTTGTGGTAAGCGTCATTCCGCTGCCGCCAACAGCATTTACTGTAACATTAGCGGTGTCTGTGCAAAAATTAAAATCAGTAACCGTTACCGAGTAATTTCCTGAACACAATCCTGTTGCTGTTGCTGTGATTTGCCCATCACTCCATAAATAGGAATAGGGCGTTGTTCCGCCTGACACGCTTGCATCTGCTTCACCATCGCAAGTGCTGCAACTGCTGGCATCAATCGAAGAAGTAGTGATAACGATTGCAGCCGGCTCGGTGATGGTTGCTGAACCGGTTCCGGAGCTGAACGTTTGGTCAACAGCAGTCACTGTGTATGTTCCCGCACAAAGCCCCGTAGCAACCGAGCCGGTTTGATTAGGGATTGTGCTCCAAATATAAGTGTAAGGAGCAATGCCGCCTATTGCCACGGCATTTGCCGATCCCGTGCAATCTCCATTGCACTGTGGCTCAGTAATTACCGTAGTGATTACGGTAATTTGCGAAAAAATCCAACTTGACAAAAGCAAGAAAGCAACAAGGGYTGTAAATTTTTTCATGATAATTGTGGTTTCTGATAAGTGGCAAGTTTGCTTTGGTAAAAAGAAAGACGAAAGTACAAAATTTGGTTGCTATTGCAAGTGCTTCGATTCCAAATGTTTATTGGTTTTTAATATGATGAATTATCGGCAGAAAAGGTTGTAACGATACCAATTTATTATCTTATTGAARGGCTATTGTCTTATCTTTGTATGCTATAGGGTCATTCTTAAGAAATTAAAATGATTAGGTTTTTCAAATTAACGTTTTTATGCTGGGTTTTTCTCGCTTTTCATCCTGTTTTTGGTGAAAGCGGAAACGATTGTGAAAATGCAGTTGTCATTAACCCTATAAGTTGTGATGTCTTTAACAACACGAACATTACCGGAACTATCGCCCCATCGTGCATTGGTGCAGGCAAAAACAACAGCATGTGGTTTTCGTTTATAGCCGACTCCTCCGGCACAACCATTTCCGTTGATGGTGGTGCGGGCAATCTTCCGATAAAAAATTGCTCGGTGGCGCTTTTTGAAAGCAGTATGGATTGCAATGGCTCATTCCTTGAGTTGGACTGTTCGAGTTCTGATGACGACTTTACAGAAATCACCAATTATACACTTGTTCCAAATAACACCTATTATATTTTGCTGGATGGAAAAAACAACAACCAAGGCACTTTTCGTTTGTGCCTCAATTCATTTTCAGTTCACAGTATAAGCATTAAAGGGAAGGTTTCTCAAAAAATGACAACCTTGAGGGGGTTACAAAATATGCTTATTACGATTAAGGATGAACGTGGAGCATTTGTAACTTCTGTAACTACTGACCATGCGGGGATTTTTGAATTCAGAAAGCTACAGCCAAATAAAAATTACATCCTTTCACTTGACGAAAAAAACCCCCGCTTTGACCACAATGTAAAATACGTCATCGCGGGGCATGTTTTTGCAAACAACGGAAAAAAATCCACCACGCAAGACATGCAAATTTTTTTCGGTTACAGGTATGACGAAAAGCTCTTTGCAATGGTAACCGACCACACCGGCCACTATCGTTTCGAGTACCTGCCTGCTGAACATTACGGCCTCCCCCTGATGGAAGAAACCGATGACCCTTGGAACCACCTCAGCAGCGCCACTACAAAAAAGGAATCGCCCGCTGTTATCACTGAGCCTTTTTGCTTTGATGCCGCATCTTATGAACTCATGCCCGATGCTAAAAAAACACTTGATAAAGTCGTTGTTTTTTTAAATTCTGATCCCAAAAGTGTGCTGAAAATTTGTGTTTTTACCGATTCACGCGGAAGTGAAAAAGAAAATTTGAAACTGTCAAAAAAAAGGGCTGGTGCCGCTTTAAAATACCTTGTGGAAAAGGGGGTTGACAAATTGCGCCTTTCGACCGAAGGTATGGGTGAAACTAACCTGTTAAACCGCTGCAAAGATGGAGCAGATTGCTCTGAGGAAGAACACCGCAAAAATCAGCGGGCAGTTTTTAAAGTATCGTGGAAAGAATAATTCTCACTGCTGAACTTTTTCCAAACACAAGTGTACTGTCCAAAAAATGTGATTGGAAATTTTCCGGTTTTAAATATTGAACTTTAAGCTATAAAAGTTGTCCTGCAAGGACTCAATAAATATAATCATAACTTATTAATAATCACCACATTAAATCAATTGTCTATTCCCGGGATTAAATTCTGAATGTAATGTGATTTTGGTTGTCTTATTGAAGGGGTTGGGGGCTATTTGCAGGGTGGCTTTGTTTTTATTGGGAAAGTCTGCCATTCCTGTACAAGCATCAACAATAACCTGCTGCAAAACACTATCCGTACAACCGTTAGCATCGGTATAAACATAGGTGATTACATGTATTCCCGTATCAGCAGCAGCATGACTGAAAATGTTGTTGTCAATACCAGGGCCGCTGAAGGTGCCCCCATTTGGGCTGCCCATGATGGATGATGCGGTTCATTTGTTGTTTTTTGTCAGGTTATGGGTGCTGATGAATTTTTGTGCT
>NVWW01000153.1 GCA_002746335.1 Flavobacteriales bacterium
CAATAGTGATCCTACGTTTCCACCGGTGACATATAGCGCTGTAGCTGCATCATCTTGATTGATTTGCAACTGACTTGTAGGTGCTACGGTCCCGATGCCGACATTGCCGACAGTAGAAATTGTCATTCTAACATTATCATTAGTTACAAATTGCAATGGAGGATTTCCATTTTCGCTTCCAATAACAAAGGCATTTACCAATGTGCCTATTGAGCGCGTTCCGGCATTTCCTTCAAGCCCAATAAACGCATTCACTAAATTACCATCTTGTTTAAATGTGATAAAAGGATTATCCGATTCGTTGTTATTGTCCGTGTCAGCTTCGATAATGACTTCTGCATCTCCTGATGTCCGGGAGCTTATATGCAGTAAAGATACCGGTGCAGAGCCATCAGTATTGATGCCCACATTCTGAGCAAAAAAACAGTGGCCGGAAATACAAAAAAACCCGGTTAATAAGAAAGGAACCGTTTTTTTCATAGTGGCAGATTTATGAAAGAATGCAAGTAATTAAAAGTCTTACACAAACGAAATACTACAGCAACTCATGCAAATATACAAAAATATAACTATTTGATTTGTAGGGCAAACCATGATTTTTCTGTAGGCTTTTGTCCTACGAAATTGTTTTACAGAGCAGTATTAATTGAGATGCTGGTTTACAAGAAAAAAAGGAAAAGGGGTTAAGGTTGGAACGTAAAGATTTTACTATCTTTTTTTGTTCTTTTCATTAATTGATGAGGTGTTATTTGGAGCTTTATCGTCTTTTATTAGTAACCGGAAAAATTGGTTTCTTGATGCATTATTTAATGATGAGTGTATCTCAGTTCTTCAGATACTGAATCATCACTCGTATTTTTATCAGTCCTGATTTATTGGAGGCATCTTCCAGTGCAATTCCTACAATCATGCCGGGCTGTGTAGCTTTCATACCTACTCCTGGTTCAGAAGAGCTGGTAATCGGATCACCTTTTTTGATTTGGCCGTTTTCTAAATTGTATTTTAACATGACAATTCCTTCGCGTTTTACAGGGAATTTAGCAATTGCTTTTCTTTCTTGTTCAGATGAATATTTTGGGGTCTGATATACACCAATTATCATTTCATCGTATTGACCCTGGCTTTTTTCCCATGGACCAAAAGTGAATTGAGCATCGTCAGAGCATACAATTTCACCATCAGCTATTTTTCCTTCAGAACTAATTTCCTGAGCACATACCGCACTCATAGATGTTGCAAGAACTATCAACAAGGTATGAAACAATATCTTTTTCATAGCATTTATATTTAATGATTAAAAATGTGCATTAATCTACAATTGTAAATATACAATGGTCTCCCAATGTGCCGGGACTGATTCTTAGCTGCCAGGGAGAATTTGAAGCCAATCGCTCTATATTCCATTGAATTTTTAATGTAGTTGAAACCCCTGGTGTAACAGTAACGGGAATATTACTTATTGCAGCCGTTCCTCCGGTTACAACTCCATTGGCATCATCGTAATCAGTTATAATCGCCCTGCCTTGTGCAACTTGGGCTCCTGTATTGTTGTTCCACACCCTAACCATCATTGCTGCCAAACCTAATTGTGCGAATCCTGAACCGTCTGTTAATCTCCCATTAGCAGAAACATAAACATAAACTATTGAATGAATTGGAGTGAAGGTAAGGGTCATGCTTGTCATATCTACATAGGTGGAACTTGTTGTAGTACGAAGAGCAGATAATGCTATATTTTGTATGTTTGAGCCGTAGGCACTGTTGCCGGTCAACAAATCATACCAAGCGCCATCTTCATACGCTTTGAATTTATTCTCGCTACTATTGTAATAAATCATAGCATTTGACCCTGCGGGGTTACCGGCAGTCGATTTTCTTGGAAGCAGAAGAGTTCCGCCATTACTGGTAATATCTAATGCAGCAGCCGGTGCTGCTGTTCCTATACCGACATTGCCATTCGTATTCAAAACAGTAATTCGAGTAGTTCCACTTGTATGCAAGCTTAAATTATTGCCACTGTAAGAGCCAATATTTCCAGTGTTAACATGTAATCCCTTATTGAAATAAAAATTGGCACGGTCAGTTACAAAATGCGACCAAGATGCATTTGCCGGACCAAAGTCGAGATATCCATCAGGGCTGCTTACCCTGGCAGGATAGTTTGCTGCTGCTCCGTAAACATGTAATTCTCTGGCAGGGCTCGCTGTACCTATACCCACATTGCCATTGCCCAAAACTGTAATTCGATTAGTGTTATTAGTGCCGATTTGTAAGGCATCATTGTACACATTTTTTAATGTAAGTTGGTTGGTACTGCCAAAATAACCGAGTTGCCCGATTACAGCCCCGCCATCTTGAGATATTGTGATGCTTGGTTGGTCCGCTTCACCAACATTATCAGTATCAGCCTCAACAAGCACATCAACTGACCCCGTACCACCGCTAACGTGTAATTTACTGGTCGGCCCAGTTGTTCCTACACCAACTTTACCGGTTCCCTTCGGCAGGATTAAGATATGCTCATCAGTACCGGCATTTAATGTTAAATGATTGTTGTTTTCTGCRGTTATGGAGAATTCATTAGTCAAGCTATTGGCTCCGCTCCATGACCCATCGTACAAAATTATYCCTTGYCNTGTTGTTCCAGAATAAAAACCTATCCATTCATAAGAGAGGTCATTTGCTCTTACCCCTTGCATYAARCCCAATTGGGCTACTCCAGAGTTRATTTGACCCGTGCTTACTCTCAAATCACCTGTTACATGAAGTTTTTCAGCGGGGCTGGCTGTTGCAATTCCAACATTTCCACCTGACTGTATTCTCATTTTTTCAGTATTATTTGTCCTAAAAACCAAATCCACYGCATCAGTGGTTCCCACAAAGTTTGTTGCCGCTGAAGTTCCTGCATTTCCTGTCAGATCCCAACCGCTTCCACCCCCCATTTGAGTCCAAGAACCGTTGTAGTAGTAAAAACCAGGTGTGGCATCTGTTTGGTATATCAACAAACCGGTTGCAGGTGATACAATCGCATCTCGCTGTACCTGTGTCATTCTGGGTATGAGTAACCCTTTCGTTGTTGAAGAAATATCTAACATGGCAGTAGAAGCCGGTGCAACGCCATTGTCGTTTATGCTCATATTTTGTGCAAGTGTAGCATTTGAAATGCATAATGAAGCGCACACTGTTGCAACTGCTGGAATAATGTTGCCTGATTTTTTCATGGCCGGAAGTATTAGTGATTTATAAGAATATTTTCTCATTGCGTTTTTACTATTTTTTCAACAAACAATTTTCGTCCGTTGCCTAATTCAAGGTAATAAATGCCGTTGGCATGTGTTTCCATATTGATAATAAAGTTGTTGACACCTTCAGTGGCGGTTGCTCTCTTTGTGATGATTTCTCGCCCGAGCACATCTAATATTCTCATGCTCACCTCATCGTTGTAAGATGACTGGTAGGTAATGTTTACGGTTTCGCTCGAAGGATTAGGGAAAACGGTGATTAATCCGAACTCGATGTTATTGTCCTGTTTGCAAAGCACCGCTATTTTAGCCAATGTGGTGGTGGTACCGTCAAAGTCAGTTTGACTGAGCATGTAATAACAGGTGACTGAAGGAAATTCTTCATCTACAAAAACATAGCTGCTTTGCTGCGAAGTATTGCCTGCTGCACTTATCGTACCAATACTTTCGTAGCTCACACCATCGCAACTTCGCTTGACGGTGAAATAATCGCTATTAATTTCAGTAGCTGTGATCCAGTGCAGTTCGATGCTATTTTCGTTGCACTCTGATTCGAAATTCATTAATTCCACAGGCAATGCACCACCATCATCACCCGGGCCTCCCGGGCTAAAAGTTCCTACATTCAAGCATTGCACCCAATTGTTAGTTGCATCGCGAACCCAATCAGCCTGGGTATTCTTGCCCCAATTATCCCACCAAGCATTTCCTGCATCCCAATGGCCGATTAATACTTCTAATTCGGATATTCCCCAAGCAGCCAGATCAGCGTCTTCATACCACATCTTCACATCGGCACTCGCAGGAGTATTGGTTCGGCTGATATCGTAGTAATAATCACTATTCATTCCGGTAAGCACTTCACCTGTCTTAATAGTGCTCCCGTATGTTACAACCGGGTTATCATCTTTAAAGTCTATTGTCCATGTTCGGGCTGTAGCGTCTTTTGTGGTTATAGTGATGGGCCTCCACCTACTGTCGGGCGAACTGCCCAATGGAAAATCATAATTTGCGATCGCATTAACTTTTCGGTCCATCGCACCGCTTACAAAACTTGTGGCACTGCCCCTTGCCGGGGAACAAGATGCTGTTGTTTCGAGCGTCAACCTGCCAACTACGGGAGCAATTAAATGCCCGTCTGTTAAAGTAAGTGTTCCGTTCACAGTCGCATTGGTGTTAATGGTTACTCCTCCATTGCCTGTTATCGTATTGTTAATCGTCATGTTGTTGAAATTGGTAGAAGTTGCTCCGCCAATGGTTTGGGCAGCGCTGCCAATGTGCTCTACTGTTCCGGTAACAGTTGAAAACACGTTGCTTGCAGTTGCATCGTTGGTCCAGTCGCCTTCCACCTTCATCGTGCCATTATTCTCTATGCTTCCTTGATTAGTGCCACTGGTTAAGTTAATAAAATCACCACTCGTACCGCCATTAATGTAAACATAAGTGCCTCCTGAAATATAGGCCTTTCCTCCATTGAGCACAACTCCAGTTGGGAAGCTGCTCACAGTCACAGTTACCGAAACACAACTGGTATTATTACATGTACCTTCTGCCCTTACATAATAAGTTGTAGTTACCGTAGGTGAAACAGTAATGGAAGTTCCTGAGCCGGCTCCAGTAACCCCGCATCCACCGGTGTACCACTGCCATGAGCCGCCTGTACCCAATGAGCCACCGGAAAACGTTAATGTCGATGAATTGCCCACAGGAATACTCGAAGGCGAAGCAGATGCACCGGCAGGAGCGATAGATGAAACATTTACCGTTACTGACACGCTACCACAAGCTGTTGACCAACAACCTGATGTATTGTTTCTTGCACGCACATAATATGTTGCAGTTGAAGACACAGGATAGGTGGATGAAGTGGGACTTGCAGTGCTGGTTCCGCATGAAGTTCCCTGCCAGTAATAAGTGATTCCTCCCGGTGGAGTCATAGTGTTTAGCACAGTGTTATCACATGCCGGATTGCTTGCTGGAGTAGGAGCGGGCGGATCTGCTGGAATAGGATTAACCGTAACCGCAAGACTTCCGCAAGAAGTGGACCAGCAAAGTGATGTATTGTCCCTTGCCCTGATGTAATATGTTCCAGAAGATGTGGCTGTGTAAGTGGCTCCCGAGCCTAAACCTGTGCTTGTACCGCATGAAGTGCCTTCCCAATACCACGTTACTCCTGCTGGAGGACTTCCAGAGCGGGTAAGTGTTTTATCCCCACAGGTATTTGCTGATGATGTTGGATTTCCCGGTGCGGCAGGATTCGGGTTTACGATCACGGCAACACTTCCACAAGTAGTTGACCAGCAAAGTGAAGTATTGTTCCTTGCCCTGATGTAATATGTTCCAGAAGACGTGGCTGTATAAGTGGTTCCTGATCCTAACCCGGTACTAGTGCCACAAGAGGTGCCTTGCCAATACCATGTAACTCCTGCAGGAGGGCTGCCTGAACGGGTAATGGTAACATCAACATCAGCGCATTGAGGAGAATTACTGGTAGGATTCCCTGGATTGGCAGGATTGGCGTTTACGGTAACAGCGACACTCCCACATCCTGCCGACCAGCATAAGCCGACATTATCTCTTGCCCTGATGTAATAAGTTCCACTCGAAGTAGCTGTATAGGTTGCTCCCGAGCCAAACCCAGTACTTGTGCCACAAGATGTACTCTGCCAATACCAGGTTACACCTGCAGGCGGACTGCCCGAGCGTGTAATGGTAACATCAACATCAGCACATTGAGGAGAATTGCTTGTAGGATTGCCGGGGTTGGCTGGTGTACTGCAAGATGTATATGTTAATCTGCAATAATTTACATTAGCATTTAATCCTACTCCCGGTGGGTTACTAACATCACTTCTCCCAAAAAGCGATCTGTTTGTGCCTGTACCAGCACCAGAATAAACAGAATAGCCACTTTCCCACGAACCGTCCTGATGCCTATATGAAATCAAAAGATTGTTGGCATTATTATGGGTAAAAGTTGTTGTGAGACTACCTGGATGTCCAACAAAATTATTAACCGCAGATATAGATAAATTACCACTCCAAACCAAAGTTCCAGTTGCTTGCCATGTTCCAGAACTAAACGAGGAATATGCTATATCATTCAGCCAATGTTGTGAGGTATTTAACACATCAAAACTATTTCCGTTTGACCAATATTCGATTTTGGTTATATCGCCCGAAAATCCTAAGTCACTAGACAAGTATATGCTTTGAGTACGCGAATAATTATAATAGATATGATATGGTGAATAATACCATCCTGTAGCGCTCGCGTATGTCCAAGTTGGATCAATAGTAACTGGGAATTGGCGAGAGGGTGAAGTAAACCAGTTCACTGGCAGTTTATACGAAACTTCTACACCATCATTAGTAAAATCAACAAAATAATCAGATAATAAAATATTGTTGCTTAAAATATATTTATCCTCGTCAGACAGTTTGTCATACATTGATTCATCCTTATTTGGATTTAATAAATAATCACATAAAATATTACCTAAGAATTTTGCTCTATTCTCATCAACAGTATTATCGAACACAATGATTGGCAATAATTGAAAAACTGTTTCATCTCCATTCCGAAACATAACTCTTTTTGTTGAAAAAGATTCTTTCTTTTCTTGTTGAGAATCATCATATATCGAATAGTCACTTCCGGAAAACTTAATGGTTTGTGAAAACAAAATATCAGTAGAAGTGCTGATTTTGAAAATTGAATCATTAGCATAATTGACTACGATTTCGTTTTCTAATCCTTCCAGCATTACCGTAAATTTTTCATCCATTCCAAGATACGCATCTTTATACAATAAAATTTCATCTTTTGCTTCGCCATTAACCTGATTAGTATTAATTGTTCGCAATACATTACCAAGGTCATCTATGATTTTAATATTAGGATTCGACCAGATTTCTAATCTATTTTGTCCCTTAACAATATTAACTCCTGAATTGCCGGCAAGGAAAGGATAATATGATTTCACCTCATGTGAAATGTTTGAAAACTGTTTTCCATCATTAACAATGTTTAAGTCAATTTCTTGCCACCTGCCATTTTCATCTTGGTAGTGCTGCAACAAA
>NVWW01000154.1 GCA_002746335.1 Flavobacteriales bacterium
AAAACTTGTATTGCATTTTCGTTGATAATGGGTTGTTGCGTAAAAATGAATTTGAAGATGTGCTTGATCAATACAAAGGGATGGGTCTGAATATTAAAGGCGTTGATGCAAAAGAAAAATTCTACGAAAAACTGAAGGGCATTTCCGAGCCGGAGCAAAAGCGAAAAGCCATTGGGAATACATTTATTGATGTGTTTGATGATGAGGCGCACAAAATTAGCGATGTGAAATGGCTGGGGCAAGGCACCATTTATCCCGATGTTATTGAAAGTAAAAGTGTGAAAGGCCCATCTGCTACCATAAAATCACACCACAATGTGGGGGGACTGCCCGATTTTATGAAACTAAAAGTAGTAGAGCCGCTCAATTCCTTGTTTAAAGATGAAGTGCGCAGAGTGGGAACTGCTTTGGGTATTTCTAAAGATATTTTGGGTAGACACCCCTTCCCCGGCCCGGGACTCGGCATTCGAATCTTAGGTGACATTACTACCGAAAAAGTGCACATTTTACAGGAAGTTGACCACATTTACATCAGCGGACTGAAAGAAGCCGGGCTGTATGACGAAGTGTGGCAGGCAGCCGCTATTTTGCTGCCCGTGCAATCTGTTGGGGTTATGGGTGATGAGCGCACTTATGAAAATACAGTTGCGCTGCGGGCAGTCACTTCTACTGATGGTATGACAGCCGACTGGTGCCATTTACCTTATGAGTTTTTGGCAAAGATTTCCAATGAAATTATCAATAAAGTAAAGGGCATTAACCGAGTGGTTTACGATATCAGTTCGAAGCCGCCTGCTACTATTGAGTGGGAGTGATTTGATTAGTCAATGAGCTGGTTTTAAGATTAGCGAATGAAAATTATTAAATACATAATTCCTTTTTTTCTTGCAGTTAACTGTCAATTGTTAACAGTCAATTGCTTTGCTCAGCAAATCGTAAAAATCGAAGGCCAGAAATATTACTTACACTATGTGGAAAAAGGCAACACATTGTATTCTATATCCAAAAAATACGATGTAGCTATTGGTGAAATCATCAATACTAACCCCGAAGTGGAAGGTGGGCTAAAAGTGGACCAGGTACTGCGCATTCCATTTAAAAAACAGGATAAAAAAGGCAGACCAGATAAACAACCACAAATCGAAGTCAGGTACATTTCACATGTAGTGAAGGAAAAAGAAACGCTTTACGCACTTTCCAAAAAATACAATGTGAAAGTAAAGGATATCTTGGATGCAAATCCTGAAGCAATCAACGGGCTGAAGGTGGGGCAAACGCTGAAAATTCCGTCTTTACAATCAAAAGATGTTGATGAGGCAGCTTCAAAACCCGCTACAGAAGATTCACTCGTAATTCACCATGTGCGAAAAGGCGACACTTATTTTTCGATTTCGAAAAAACACAACGTAAGCATTGATTCTATTCGCTTACTCAATCCAAATATTGGGAAATTAAAAGAATACCAGGCATTGCGCATCCCAAAGCAAAATACCAACTGGAAGCCTAAACCCAAACCCAAACCAAAACCCGTGCTCCTGGACACCACGCCATTGCCTATAAGAAAAGACACTTCCAAAATCAAAGATACTTACCAGGTGGCGCTGATGCTGCCTTTTTATCTTGATATGAACGACACCATTGAAGTGCGCAAAAAACTCAATGAAAAGACCCGCATTTATTACAGGTCAGAAATAGCACTGCAATTTTACGAAGGGTTTCTGTTGGCAGTTGATTCACTCGAAAGGCAAGGACTACGGATAAAGCTCTTTATTTATGACACACAAAATGACTCGGCAACTGTGGCCAATCTTTTAAATGGTAGGGAAATGCCCAATACAGACCTGTTTATCGGACCGTTGTTCAAATCAAACTTTGAAATCGTTTCGGCCTACGCCAAAAAGTGGGCTATTCCTGTTGTTTGCCCTGTTCCTTTATCAAACAAAATATTGCTTGGAAATGCACATGTGAGCAAAGTAGTGGCATCGCAAGCAGTGCAAGCCGAGTGTATAGCTGAATTTACAACAAAAAATTACCCGGACAGCAATACCATTGTGATTAGCTCACAGGCAAAAAAAGACAAGTTGCTGGCAAAGATTTTCTTGCGAAAGAGAACAGAATTGCTTTTCAGCAAGGACAGTTTAATCAATGACACTGCAAAATATGTTGAGTTTGCAAAAATTTATAAGGATTCAATCCGCCCGATGCTTTCTTTAGAAAAAAGCAACATAATCATTATTCCTTCAAACGATCAGGCATTCGTCAGCGATTTACTCACTAAGCTCAACGGTTTCACCAAAGAGTATAAAATAAAGGTGTTCGGCACCGAAAAGTGGCAAAATTTTGATAACATTGAAGTGCATTATTTGCACGATCTTCAGGTACATCTTCCATGTCCTTCGTTTATCAACTATAGTGATGAAGTGGTGAAAAGCTACCTGAGAAAATTCAAAAAAAGATATAGTGCTGAGCCTGGTAAATACGGTATCCTCGGTTTTGATGTCGCCTATTATTATCTTAAGGCACTTCAGAAAAACGGGCTTTATTTTCAGAAACAACTTGCTGATATTCAGGTAGCTGAAATAAGTAATTCATTTTATTTCTTTAAAACAGGCATAGAAAGCGGATACGAAAATGGGTATGTGAATATTATGAAATACGAAAATTACGAATTGATAAAAGTCAATTAGTTTATTGATGCCTTCCAAAGAAGAAATTTCAGGATTTTTCGAGCAATTGCAATGTAATATTTGCAATGCCCTCGAACAACAAGACGGCAAAGCAAAATTCAATGAAGATTTGTGGAATAGAAAAAGTGGGGGAGGTGGCCGCACCAATATTATTCAAGATGGTGCAGTCATAGAAAGAGGAGGAGTGAATTTTTCAGCTGTTCACGGGCAATTGCCCGAAAAGATTGCAAAAAAGCTCCATGTACCTGAAAGTGATTTTTATGCTACAGGCGTTTCAATTGTCATCCATCCGCACAATCCAATGATGCCAATTATTCATATGAATGTGCGGTATTTTGAAGTTGGTAATCAGAAATGGTTTGGTGGTGGCATCGATCTCACACCTCATTATATCAACTTGGAAGATGCTCAGTTTTTCCATCACTCACTCAAGGCTGCTTGCGACAAGTTCGATGAAAGCTATTACCCTGARTTTAAAAAATGGGCAGATGATTACTTYTTCATMAAGCATCGCAACGAAACAAGAGGAATTGGMGGGATTTTTTTCGATAAACTATCAGARGATRAAGATCATTCCCTCGAAGAACGATTTGAATTTGTAAAAGCTGTTGGGCAAGCATTTGCACCTATGTATTCTCATTTGGCCAAAAAAAACAGGGATAAGCCCTACTCCGAAAAAGAAAAAGAGTGGCAATTACTCAGAAGAGGTAGGTATGTTGAATTCAATTTGGTTTATGACAAAGGCACCAAGTTCGGGCTTGATACGGACGGAAGAACTGAATCCATTCTTATGAGTTTGCCCAAAGACGTTCGTTGGCTCTACAATCACCAACCGAAAAAAGAAAGCCCTGAAGAGCAAACAATTCTGATGCTCAAAAAGGGAATCAACTGGTTAAAAACTTAGCCAAACCACTTATCATTAAATCAAGTAACTGCCAAGTATGATGATATTGGGCAGTTGTTGCATGACAAGCCCGAAGAAATTGACGGAGTTGAATGTGAGTGGGTAGCAAAAAGCCAGATTTGGCACTTCCTATTATGCCATAAGGAAATGGGTGTTCAAAACATTCAGTACTATTAAGGAATTAACTGCACCACGATAACCTTTTGATAACCCTATTATTTTGCATGTAATTGACTAATGCGGCAAATTTGCGCTATGCAGTACGAGTAGTTTTACYANTTATCAAANTAAGCAAAGGGCTRTTTGTTGTCTATTTTGCAAGYGTATCACTTTTAAAACAACACTATGTCAAAGCCATCCGTATCACAAATGAAAATCTGCCGTTTAKGTATTTACAAAACACTTGCACTGTTTTTCTTGATTTCAATGACTGGTCATTTTAGCCTATCACAAAGTCACGARTATGAACTCGTTGTAAAAACAGCACAKRCTGATAAAATTGATCCTTCCTATTTTCTTGAGTTTTTGATAAAAGAAGGAATTGTTCCAAAAAAACAAGTTTCAGAGTTTTATATTCAAGTTAAAGAACAAATAAKCASYGATTTRGTWCGAATAARMACTCTGCGTGATGAGGRAGSATTAACACAARCTGAAAAAGAAAAMCAACAAAAWTCGCTCAAAATYAAATACRYCAACCTTTATGTATTACATGAAATTGAATGGAAATTCAATAAAATCAAAATAAAAAAGAAAGGCAGTGACAATGATTTGGAGAAAGGCCCGGGTAGCGGCTTTCCTCCATCCCCGCTTGGTCCCGGTGATCCATGCACCAACATGGATTTCGAGCAATGCAACTACACCGGATGGGATTTATATGATGGTGATGTTGATGCCAATCCTTTCGGATACGTTAGCGTAGTTAGTACTGTACCCGGGACACAACACACCATCATGACTGGGGGAATCGATCCTGTTGTGGGGATTCCGATGGTGAACCCGTCCGGAGGAACTTGCTCTGCCCGCTTAGGAGACGGAACAGGTTCAGGAGGCCGCGCAGCAAGTCTTGAACAAACTTTTTTAGTGAGCGCTGCCAATGCGGTATTTACATATAGCTATGCACTCGTACTTCAAGACCCGTCATCTCATACGCTGGGAGAGAAGCCCTTTTTCAAAATCAACATGTACGATGCCAGTGGCAATACCATACCTTGCGGGAATTATTCGGTGGTTGCAGGTTCAGGTGGCGACCCGGATTTTGTCCCATACAGTGGAGGTTTTTACCTGCCGTGGAGAACCACATTTGCTCCTCTTGTTGCTTACATCGGCCAAAACGTAACCATTGAATTTATCATAGGCGACTGTGATTTGGGAGGGCACTACGGCTACGGCTATATTGACGCGAGTTGTATGCCGCTGGAAATTATCACATCCTCGCCTGCCATTTGCGGTGGAAACGCGATTACTTTAACTGCTCCTTCAGGAGCGGCAACTTACAATTGGAGCACAGGGGCAACTACTCAAACCATAAGCACTGCAACGCCTGGAACTTATGACGTAACAGTTACACCTGTTACCGGATCTGCCTGTGCGATAACAATGTCTATTACTATTCCTGGAACTCCAGATTTCCCCACAGCACAGTTTTCCGCAACAGATGTTTGTATTGCCGCGCCCAATATTTTTACAGAATCATCTTTTGTTAGTGGGACCGATGCCATCGTTTCCTGGAGTTGGGATTTTGGTGATGGAACAGGCACTTCTACGTTGCAAAACCCCACTTATACCTATGCAGCCATTGGCACATATCCCGTTACATTAACCGTTACAACCAGCTTTGGATGTACGCATGATACCACATTGAATGTGAATGTTTTTGCTGATTTATCACTCTCGTTGGCAGCGGTGGATGTTACATGCTTCGGGGCTTGTAATGGTAATGCCATCATTACGCCAAGTAACGGCACATCACCATTCACTTACCTCTGGACGCCAGCCGTATCAACAGCGCAAAATGCAGCCAATCTGTGTACAGGTAATTACACCGTTAGCATTACTGATAACAACGGCTGTATAGGGGATACTTCTTTTTCCATAATAGAACCATCAGGATTTGTTTTAACTACATCTTCGATAAATGCCAACTGTAATCAGGCGGACGGCTCGGCCAGTGTTGACAACACATCAGGTGCTACTTCTCCATACACTTATGCTTGGACTAGTGGTGGAACAGGTACTTTAGAACAGCCACTCATCCCTGGCAATTATACCGTTACCATCACCGACCAAAACGCTTGCGATACAGCAGTAACTATAAATGTAGGAAATAATCCGCCACCGACTGCCACTGCTACTGCCATTGCCACTTTGTGTTACAGTTCATGTGATGGCACCGCAACTGTGACGCCAAGTGGAGGTACTACACCCGGCATTTTCACTTACTTGTGGAGTGACGGACAAGGCACACAAACGGCAACCAGCCTTTGCGCAAGCTCCTATTCTGTTACTGTCGAAGATGGCAATGGCTGTCAGGCGTTTGTAACTACCAATGTAACACAACCCACACCGGTAGCTGTTTCAGCTGCCCCACTCAGTACAACCATTTGCATTGGAGGAACTGCCTCAATTTCAGCTGTTGCTTCAGGAGGCACCCCCTCATACACTTATCAATGGAGCAGCGGATGGACGAGTAGTGGACCCAATAGCGTAACACTTACACAAGATTCTTGCTTTACTGTAACAGTCACTGATGCAAATGGATGTGTTTCTCCTCCTGCCCAGTCATGTGTGCTGGTTTATCCTCCTGTGATTGCTAATGCTTTTCCCGATCAAACCATTTGCGAAGGCGACACCGTGAGCATGAGTGGTTCGGCAACAGGCGGAAACAGCGGGCCTTATACTTTCACTTGGTATGACGCGGCTTTTGCTCAAGTTGGCACGGGCCAATACCTAACAACCAGCCCACAGGGAAGCAAACCCGATACGGTAACTTATGCTATAATTACCTCAGATGGTTGCTCACCAGACGATACGGCCTACGTAAATATTGATTTTTACGACCAGCCCCAACCCACCTTTTTGCCTGATACGTTTAGTGGGTGTGAACCGCTTCCTGTAACTTTTTTCAATACCACAGCTTCAACTGCGCAGAGTTGCCTTTGGAATGTGGATGGCGACTTCATCAGCGACTGTGATTCATTTATATTTGTGTTTGATGGACCGGGGACTTATTCCGTTGATTTAACTATTATTTCTCTCGATGGTTGTGAGGAAACGTCAAGTCCGGGGCAAATCATTGTTTATGAAAACCCCGAGGCCGACTTCACGTTCACACCACAGCCAACAAACATTCACAATATGCACATTAACTTCTTTGATAATTCTTACGGAAGCATCAACATCTGGGACTGGTCTTTTTACGATAATGAGGACAACGATGAACTCCTTGATTCAATTGTGGGACAAAATCAAAATCCTGAATACGACTTTACAACATCATATCCCGCCAATGCATACATTTATTTCCTTAAAGATACAGGCGAATACCCTGTTAATTTAGAGGTGACGACCATCAATGGATGTGTACACGACACTACACTTTATGTGATTATTGACGGTGTTTTTTATGAAAACATTGCCAACGCATTTACGCCTAACGAAGATGGCCTTAACGATTATTTCTTCCCGAAAGGCATTGGCATTAATCCGGAAGACGGCTA
>NVWW01000015.1 GCA_002746335.1 Flavobacteriales bacterium
ACATCTTCTGCTCAACATCCAAATTTTACTTTCCCAGCTATTGAAGGCCAATACCCCGTTAATCTACATGTTACAGTTCCTTATGGATGCCCTGATGATACTACCATTTTTGTCACAATTGGAAAAGAAGAATGCCCGGCATGCGCCATTAATCCCAATCCGGTTTTCAGCACAGGAACGGTCACTTTCGAAACAGAAGCACTTGCCGGTGTCATTCTCGAAGTGTTCAATATTTCAGGTAATTTAATCTCCACATTGATAGCTGAAACATTGAGTGAGGGCTGTCATAATTTACTTTTTGATACATCGGGTCTTAATTCAGGAAATTATATGTTTGTTTTGTCCATTGACGGGCAGTTAAGTTGCCAAAAACCCATCCAAATCATCAAAAACTAAAGTCTTGAAAAAACTATTACGCGTACTCCTTATTCTATCAACCTGGCAGGTTAATAATCCGATGAATGATTATTAAAGGTTCCTTAAATGTGATGTTCAAAAATAAAATGGCCTCATTTTCAGCCCATCATTTTTATTGTATTCCAAAGCGGGGAAAGGGAATTTGACAAACCCGAAAGTGCCGAAAACCGCTCTCAAAAAATGAGATTTAGTTTTGATTTTGGTTAAGTCCACATCAAGTGAAAGAAAATATTGCCTATAGCGCTGAAAGCCGATATTTTCACCTTCTTTTATGATATAATAAACATCTTGATCACCTTTCAGCATGGCTTCTCCGCTGTATCCTACTGCCACATTGAGCCATCGAGGAAATTTCGATTCATCTTTCAAAAACGAATAGATATTAGCCGAAAGCCAATAGGTCTGCCCGTTGTAATCTTTCATGATTCGTTCTGAATAATTACTTCCCAAAACACTCGGTCTATATTGAGCATAATCTGTAAAATGGGCAGAAAATTTCAGCAGCACCCGCTGTTCTTTCCAGGCATATTCCTGCCCAATTAAAAGCGCTGTTCCCGCCACATTGGAAACCGCATCGCCCCAAGACGCTCCCCATTCTGCCGAGAAGCCGTCAAAGACCTCTATGGAGGTGAGAAACAAAAACCCCAGTGTTCCGCCATACCACAGCGCTTTTTTGTTTTCTACACCACCCCATTTAAGCACATCCATTCCTGCTTTGCCTACATAATAGGCCGTCATGACATGGCCCACTTTGTCCATTTGCAGCCATTCGTTGTTGTCATCAAAAAAATGGAAAGAGCTGCGCTGGTAATTTTTATACCACAATTCGTTCAGGCCTAACATCAGGGCAGAATAACCGGTAATTTCTGTAGTTGCAACAGCAATCACCCGGCTTTTATTCAACTCAGAAGAAGGTGCAAAAAAACTGAGCGTGTCATTTTGCCCATTCGAAATGAAAGGAAAAAGGAGAAATAAGCCATACCTGATGGCGGGCAGGAAAAACCTGGAAAATGAAAAAGGCACAATTGCTTAGTTTCCGACTTCGGATAAGAACTTGATGCGCATCAACCGGACTTCTTCTTCGGAGTAGTATTCTTCGCCTAATTCTTCCAAAGCCGCATCAATGGAATCGGTCTGCGCCTCACGGAAGTAATCAAAAATCTCTTCTTGGTATTCAGGGTCGAGCACATCATTGATATAGTAATCGAGGTTGACACGCGTGCCTGAATCCACAATGTGCTCAACTTCTGTCAGCACTTCGCTCATCTTCAGACCTTTGGCCCTTCCGATGTCATCGAGTTTTAATTTTCTGTCAATGCTCTGAATGATATACACCTTTCTGCCCGACTTGTTCACCACTGATTTTACCACCATATCTTGTGGCCTCTCAATGTCGTTTTCTTCCACATATTTGCTAATAATATCCACATAGGGCTCCCCGAATTTCAAGGCCTTGCCCTGCCCGACTCCAACGATGTTTTTCATTTCTTCCATCGTGATGGGATATTGGGTAGCCATATCTTGCAAACTTGGTTCCTGAAAAATCACAAAAGGTGGCAAGTTCTTCTCTTTGGCAATTTTTTTGGTCAAATCTTTTAGCATGGCAAAGAGCATTTCATCAGATGCTCCTCCAGATGCTTTTTGGCTTGTCAGAATGTCATCATCATCTTCAATGTTGTCGTAATCATGGTCTTTGGTGAGCATAAATTGAGTAGGGTTTTTAATATATCCCCGCCCTGTTTCGCTCACTTTTAGCAAGCCGTAGGTCTCAATGTCTTTGGTAATCAATCCCGACACAAGACACTGTCTA
This sequence comes from Flavobacteriales bacterium, assembly GCA_002746335.1. Taxonomy (GTDB): domain Bacteria; phylum Bacteroidota; class Bacteroidia; order Flavobacteriales_H. The sequence goes on from NVWW01000015.1 coordinate 2,228, forward strand.
ATGGCTGCCATCCATATTTTTTCATCGTAATTGGCGCCCTCGCCAAATATTGGCAATTGATTGTGCTTGTATGATTTCACCGCAGATGTTGGCTTGCCAGTGAGCACATTCACTACGTGTTTGGCCTTTTGTTTTTCATTCAGCGCTAAAATGGTCTCAAGCAAGAGCACAATTTCCTCATCAAATTCTATTTTTTCTTTAGGATTAAGGCAGTTGTCGCAGCTATCACAATTTGGCTCAAGATACACCTCTCCGAAATAATGTAGCAAATACCGCCTTCGGCAAACAGATGTTTCTGCATAAGAAACCGTCTCACTAAGCAATTGTCTTCCTATCTCTTGCTCAGATATGGGTTTTCCATGCATGAATTTTTCCAACTTTTCGATGTCTTTATAGCTGTAAAAAGCAACRCAYCTRCCTTCACCKCCATCACGTCCGCTACGACCGGTTTCCTGATAATATCCTTCTAATGATTTTGGAATATCATGATGAATGACAAAGCGCACATCGGGCTTGTCAATGCCCATCCCGAAGGCAATGGTTGCCACAATAACATCAATGTCTTCCATCAGGAATTTATCCTGATTCTCAGCTCTTGTTACCGCATCCATACCTGCATGATAAGGGGAAGCTTTAATACCATTGACTTGAAGTGTTTTGGCTATTTCTTCTACTTTTYTTCTGCTCAGGCAGTAAACAATACCCGATTTGCCCATGTGATTTTTTATGTACTTGATGATTTCCTTCGCCACATTGACTTTAGGTCGGACTTCATAATAAAGATTGGCACGGTTAAAGGAATCCTTATAAACCACTGCATCGAGCATACCGAGGTTTTTCTGTATGTCTTGCTGTACTTTGGGAGTGGCTGTGGCTGTAAGCGCCATAAGGGGAATATTTTGATTAATCCCTTTTACCATTTCTTTGATGCGCCTGTACTCAGGGCGGAAATCGTGCCCCCATTCCGAAATACAATGGGCCTCATCAACAGCTACTAACGAAACACAAATATCTCTGAAAAACTCGATATTTTCTTGTTTTGTTAGCGATTCCGGTGCTACATAAAGCATTTTTGTTTTCCCATCGATAATGTCTTTTCTCACTTGTGAAATTTCGGCCTTGCTCAAAGAGGAGTTCAAAAAATGGGCAATGCCGTTTTCTGAACCGAAGCTACGCATGGAATCCACCTGGTTTTTCATTAATGCTATCAGCGGGGAAATGATGATGGCAGTGCCATCGCTAATAAGTGCCGGTAATTGGAAACACAACGACTTTCCTCCGCCAGTTGGCATAATTACAAACGTATCTCTTCCATCAAGAATGCTTTTGACGATTTGTTCTTGTCTTCCCTTAAACGTGTTGAAGCCGAAGAATTGTTTCAACGCTTCCTGCAAAGTCATTTGCTCTGTTGCTTGTAGCATTTTAGTACTAACTTTTAAACGAGTTGGTTTAATTCACTGCTTTTGCTTCTGTAAATATAAAAATATTTCGTGAATTAAAAGCACAACTATTTTATATTTTTTTAAAAAAATATACGAAAACTTGAAATCTTTCGATGAAATGAAGAAATTGGCCAGTAAAACGCTGAAAGCCAAAACGTATAGTTTGGAAATAAGAGGCAGGAAATGATAAAACTGCTTGCTATCACTGCAAGTCTCCGCTAATTTCTCATCCGCTCCATSGCCTTCGCRCTGATMCCCATRCTTGAGAATCCACCATCGTGGTAGAGGTTTTGCATGGTCACATACTTGGTAAGATCTGAGAACAAAGCCAGACAGTAATTGGCACAATCCAACGCGCTTGCATTGCCCAATGGGGACATGGCATCGGCAAATGCAATAAAATCGTCAAAGCCCTTTACTCCTGTGCCCGCTGTGGTTGGCGTTGGAGACTGCGAAATTGTGTTCACGCGCACCTTCTTTTTTRTGCCATAATGGTAACCGAAGCTGCGGGTGATGGATTCGAGCATGGCTTTGGCATCTGCCATATCACTGTAATCGGGAAACACGCGTTGGGCGGCAATATAGGTAAGCCCCACCACCGAACCCCATTCATTCAATGCATCTTGCTTCATACAAGTATTAAGCGTTTTATGCAATGACATGGCCGAAACATCAATGGTTTTGTGGTAGAAATTATAGTTTAGTTCAGTGTAATGAAAATTCTTCCGCACGTTGGGCGACATACCAATAGAATGCAATACGAAATCCAGTTTCCCTCCTAAAATTTCTGTTGATTTTGATACCAAATTTTCTAAATCTTCCATGCTGGTTGCATCCGCAGAAATTAACTCAGTATTGCATTTTTCAGCCAATTGCTTCACTGCGCCCATTCGTAATGCAACGGGAGCATTGGTCAAAACGAATTGTGCGCCTTCCTCGTGGCATCGCTCCGCCACTTTCCAAGCAATAGATTTATCATCGAGCGCACCAAAAATGATACCTTTTTTCCCTTTTAGTAAGTCGTATGCCATTTTTAAGGAGTTATAAATGTTGGATTGCGAAAGTAGAAAATCGTTTCTGATTTCAAACTGCCTATTTCATATTTTCAAAAGTTCCTTTGCGTTCTCCACAGCCGCATTGGTAAGCTTTTCCCCGCTGAGCATTTTGGCGATTTCGCTGATGCGCTCTGCCCCAGTGAGTTGTTTGAGCAATGTTTTAGTGGAACCATTAACCGTTTCCTTGTAAACCAATAAATGATGTTCACCTTTGCTGGCAATTTGCGGAAGATGAGTAATTGAAATCACCTGCATCTCTTCTGCCAATTGCCGAATAATGATGCCCACTTTATCAGCTATTTCACCTGAAACACCTGCATCAATTTCATCAAAAATAATGGTTGGTTGCCTCACTAATTTCGCAACCAACGATTTGATGCTGAGCATCAGCCGAGAGAGTTCACCACCCGATGCAACTTTACTTGTCTCCTTTGGCTGTGTGCCCTTGTTGGCAGAAAATAAGAATCGGATGTTGTCTTTTCCTGTAAGTAAAAAATGATCAGAAACATTTTGCTCAACGAGAAATTGCGCACTGGGCATGCCCAACTGTTGCAGCACTGAATTGACTTTTTTTTCTATTTTCGGAACAGCTGTTTTTCGATTAGCCGAAATTTGTTGTGCAAAAATGGAAAGTTTTTCGATTTGTGCTTTTAATTCTTTTTGAAGCTGTTCAATTTCTTCATCCAAATTGGAAATGCCTTGTAATTTTAGGCTTAACTCTTCTTTTACCTTGAGCAATTGCTCAATGGTTTGCACATGGTGTTTTTGCTGAAGTGAATAAATCAAATTGAGTCGGTCGTTGATTTGCTCTGCCTTTTGTGGGTCAAATTCGGTTTGCTCTTGTAATTTTTCAAGTTCGGAAGAGACATCTTCAAGTTCAATTTTTGCACTAAAAAGCCGCTGTTCAAGTTCTAATAGCTTCGGAAAATAATCACTGATTTTGGAAATTTGATGGTTTATTTCGATCAATTGATTCAACAAATTTGACTCACCTTGACTCAAAGCTGAAACAGTACTTAGCAGATTGGCTTTGATTTCTTCAGCATTTTCGAGCGCTTCTAATTCCTGCTCCAATTTTTGTTGCTCATTTTCGTACAAATCGGCTTTGTCCAATTCATCAAACTGAAACTGAAAATAATCCAAATCCGATTTTGATTGATTTTCTTGTTCTTTCAGTTCAGCAAGTTTTTTTTCGATTTCACTAAATTGCAGGTATTCTTTTTTAAAACTCTCTACTTCTTTTTGCTGAAGTGCGAAAGCATCAACTACACTCAACTGGTACTGTGCATTGTTGAGTGAAAGGGTTTCGTGCTGCGAATGGATGTCCACGAGTTTTTCACCTAATTCCTTTAGTTGAGCCAAAGTTACAGGCGTATCGTTGATAAATGCACGTGACCTGCCTTCACTATTTACTTCACGCCTGATGGCAGTAATAGGCTCGTAATCCAAGTCGTGTGTTTCGAAAAAATCTTTTACCCCATAATTTTCCACATCGAAACTGCCTTCAACAATGCACTTTTGGGTTTTGTTTTGTAAAACGGAAGTGTCTGCTCGTTGTCCTAAAATCAGAGATAAGGCGCCAATAAGAATGGACTTTCCTGCACCTGTTTCGCCTGTAATAATGGTCATTCCATCTGAAAAATCAATTTCGAGTTCGTCAATAAGCGCGTAGTTTTGGACAAAAAGGTGATTGAGCATTTTAGAAAAATCAGCCAATAAAACTATTGAGAAAAAATCAAGAAGAAAAATTTTTGCCTACTTCGAAGTTAAAATTTTCTGGTATTTAGTTGTGTTATGCGGGTCAATGCGCTTCAGTATATTCACTACTTTGATTTTTTCTTGCGTATCATCTGACTTTGAATATAGATTGACCATTTCATCGGATTTTGCGCTGAAAAATATCTGCATATTGTATGATACAGGTTTGGAAGTGTGGACTTGCTGCAGATTTTCCAATGCTTCAGTGATTGCTTTTCTTCCCTCAATAATTTTTTCGCTCATTGCATCAAAACCAAGGCGGTGGTATATGTAGTAGCAGTCACGTAGCGGCTTAAATACCTCATCCATGTGGTTGTTGATAAACCAGTAACGGTTTTTTTGACCTTCGTAGGCCTTCCAGCCCTGGTAAGGAGAACCCTGTGCTGTGTTGATAATTGACAATGCTTTCTGAAAATGCGTTGTGCCTCCTTTGGGCGAAAACGAATCGTAGTCAAGCCCGATAATCACATAAGCATAAAACGCCAAAATTGTAGTGAGTTCAGAAATATAACTGTTTTCTGAAAATTGCAACTGGTCAAATTGCAGGTACTTGAACCGAATGTCGTTGTCGTTGTGGTTGAGCAAAGTGGTGTTGTATGAAGTACCGAACACCGGCCTTCTGGACTGCACCTGTAGCGTTGCCTTGAATTCATTTGTGCCTATGCGTTGGGTGATATTAAAAAACATGCTGCACTCGATGCGTTCCTCTGTTGCATACACATCGCTAGTCCATTTGGTATTGTTCATAAATTCAAAAATGGCCTTTTGCATGTCATCAAACAATGACTTGTCTGAAATTGCTACCTGCTGGGTGGAAATTTGTACGTTGCAGTCGAGCTCCTGTGAAAAGCAAGTGCTTACAGGCAATGCACAGAATAGGAGCATCAAAAGGAAAAAAGACAAGCATGAAATAAATGTTCGCATCAAATTAATTTCAAAATTTTGGCAAATATATCTTTCGCCACCTCACGTTTGCCTTTTAACTCAAAACTTTCAATATTATTTTTCTTGTCGATGACAGTGATTTTGTTGGTGTCGTGGCCAAAGCCCGCTCCTGCGTCTTTCAGTGAGTTCAAAATTATTAAATCGAGGTTTTTCTTGTGCAGCTTTTCGTTGGCGTTGGATAATTCATTATCGGTTTCGAGCGCGAAGCCTATTAAAATTTGATTTTCTCTTTTTAATCTGCCGAGTTCGGCTAATATATCTTTAGTGGGCTTGAGAGTGATTTCCGGCTTTGCGTTTTCTTTTTTTATCTTTTTAGCTGAAGTAATTTCAGGAGTATAATCGGCAACCGCTGCCGCCATCACAGTAATGTCTGATTTCGAAAAAATTTCTGAGCATTTTGCATGCATTTCTTTAGCAGATGTAATATCGATTCGTTCAATTAAGGGGTTTTCAGCTTTCAAACTCACCGGCCCTGACACCAATTTTACGCATGCGCCAAGTTGTGCTGCTTCTTCGGCTAAAGCAAACCCCATCTTTCCTGAAGAATGATTACCAATAAAACGTACTGGGTCAATAGCTTCATAGGTTGGCCCTGCTGTAATGAGCACAGTTTTTCCGCTTAGCGGCTGATTTTTTGCAAAATGCTTCTCCAAAAACACCACTATTTCTTCCGGTTCTGTCATGCGACCTTCTCCATGCAAGCCGCTGGCCAACTCGCCTGCTTGTGCTGGAATTATGGTATTACCAAATGACTCCAGTTTTTGAAGATTGCCTTTTGTAGTGTCGTGTTTATACATATCCAAATCCATTGCAGGAGCAACAATTACGGGGCATTTAGCCGAAAGGTAAACCGCCATTAGTAGATTATCGCACTCACCATGCGCCATTTTAGCAAGGGTATTTGCAGATGCGGGCGCTACGAGCATTAAGTCTGCCCACAACCCCAATTCTACATGATTGTTCCATACCCCCGATTCTTCATCTTCGGTAAAATCAGACACCACCGGTTTTTTTGAAAGAGTGGCTAATGTAAGCGGGGTGATAAAGTCCTTCGCGGCAGGAGTCATTACTACTTTCACTTCTGCCCCTACTTTTGTCAAAAGCCGCACAAGCGTTGCTGATTTGTAGGCGGCAATGCTACCGGTAATGCCAAGCAGGATTTTTTTACCGTAGAGCATACGGCACAAAGATACTATTTGGCTTCTTCTTCGTCAGAAGGATTGCGGAAATAGGTGTTACCCTCTAGAAATTCTTGTGTAGCAATCGATGATGGCTTTGGCAAGCGCTCATAGAATTTTGAAATCTCGATTTGCTCACGGTTTTCGAAAATCTCTTCGAGATTGTCAGTGGCTGTGGCAAATTCAGACAGTTTACTATCGAGTTCTTGCTTCATTTCTTGCGAAATTTGCCTCGCTCGCCTAGAAATAATGGCTACGGATTCGTAAAGGTTGCCAGTCGGCTCATTGAGTTGCCGCATGCTACGGGTAATGGTTGTGGGCGATGCATCAGTTTTTTTATAGTCCATTGCTTAGTACTTTTTGATTTTCTATTTTTTGCTTTTCCTTTAAAGCATCTTCATACATGGCTTCCGCCTCTTTCATAAACTTGCTTTTTGGAAAAGAATCTGCAAATTTAACATATGATTTGATAGTATCCTCAAATCTTTTCTCTTTTTTTGCTAAAATACTGTTCTTCGCTAATTCATAATTGGACTTCAAGATGAAGGACATGATTTCTTCCCTGTACTTGGTGTCGGGAAAATCAAGCAGGGTGTTTTCAAACGAACGGATGGCTGCCTTGTAGTTGCGTTTATGATAGTATTGGTTGGAAATTTCAAAAAATTTGCGCTCTAATTTAGCACGGAGTTTGTCTACCAACACATTGCACGAATCAGCCAATTTGCTTTCGGGGTATCTGTTGACAAACAATTGAAGTGAGTTAATTGCGCTGTAGGTGTCTGTTTGGTCGAGCGAATATTTGGGCGAGTTACGGTAATGACAATAGGCGGCCATGAAGTAACACTCTTCAGCGAACTCGCTGTTAGGATATGTTTTAGAAAAATTTTTAAAGCGATAATTAGCCAAGTAGAAATCACCTAAATTGTAATCGCAGTAGGCGTAATAATAAAAGAGTTTTTCGGCTTTACTGGTACCTCGATAAATGGCAATTAATTCTTCGAGTAAGGGATAGGCCTTGTAATAATCACCATTTTCGTAATAATTAATAGCGGCTTCATATTTCAAATCCAAATTGCCGCTTTTTAGGATTTGCCGGTATTGGCAAGTAGTAAAAAAAGCGCCAATCAAAATTATTAAACAGGCAGATTTCCATTTACTAAACATCGCGCAAAGATAATTTTTTCAACATCGCGGCAACTTTTATGACCCTTTTGCCATAGTTGTTATTAACATTACACTGCAATCTATAATTTACACTTGCCAAAATCAGCCGTTTACTTTATTTTTGCAGACTTTAACAGGAGCTTTTATTATTATTTTCGAACCAAAACGTAACAAACGTGGATTTATTTGATAAAATTAAAAGTAGCAACCTTGGCCCGCTGGGACAATATTCCGATATAGGGCACGGCTACTTTTTTTTCCCAAAATTAGAAGGCGAAATTGGCAGCCGCATGAAATTTCGAGGAAAAGACGTGTTAGTGTGGAGTTTGAATAACTACCTCGGGTTGGCCAATCACCCTGAAGTACGAAAAACAGATGCCGAGGCCGCCAAAGATTGGGGACTGAGCAGCCCAATGGGTGCGCGCATGCTCACGGGCAATTCCGTTTGGCACGAAAAACTGGAAAGACAACTGGCCACTTTTGTTCAGAAAGAAGATGCATTGCTGCTCAATTATGGCTATCAGGGTATGGTTTCGGCCATTGACTCACTACTAGGCCGCAACGATGTAGCTGTTTATGATTCAGAATCGCACGCTTGCATTGTAGATGGTGTGAGGATGCACTTAGGCAAACGATTTGTTTATCCTCACAACAACATCGAAAAACTACAGGTTTCACTCGAAAGAGCAACCAAAATAGTTGAACAAACAGGTGGTGGGATTTTAGTGCTTACCGAAGGTGTTTTCGGTATGGCTGGCGACCAAGGCAAGCTGAGAGAAATCGTAGAACTGAAGAAAAAATATGATTTTCGACTTTTTGTGGATGATGCTCACGGAATCGGCACAATGGGATCAACCGGTGCTGGAGCAGGTGAAGAACAGGGTGTTCAAGATGGCATTGACATTTATTTCGGCACCTTCGCAAAAGCGTTTGCGTCTATTGGAGGTTTTTTGGCAGGCGATGAAAAAGTTATCAAATTTCTACGCTACAACATGCGTTCCCAAATATTTGCAAAATCCATGCCCATGCCGCTGGTGCTTGGCAACTTAAAGCGTCTTGAATTGTTCCGCAACAACCTTTCGTTTAAAAATAAGCTTTGGGAAATAGTTAATGCATTACAAAGTGGATTGAAAAAAGAAGGTTTTGACTTAGGCAAAACTAACTCGCCTGTTTCCCCTGTGTTCTTTAAAGGAAGTCCGTTTGAAGCAGCCAATGCTGTGCTTGACTTGCGAGAGAATTATGGTATTTTCTGCTCGATCGTTATTTATCCCGTTGTGCCAAAAGGTGTCATCATGCTGCGGCTCATTCCCACGGCTGATCATACGCTTGAAGATGTAAAATATACCATTGATATATTCAAAAAAGTGAAAGATAAGCTGGCGGCTGGACAATATGTGAAAGAAAAGATTGCTGCGGATGTGGCAGAGTAGTTCGTTATTTTTAGCTTACCGTTAATTGATGAGGCCCTTATTCAGGGCCTTTTTATATTTTCGTTTTTATGGCAAGGCGGAAAGATAGCACAAGCTGTATTGAAATTTCCCGAAAATGGAGGACAGTATTAACCTTGTTGTTACTGATTTTCATCGGGTGTTTTTTTGCGCAAAAAATCATTTTCGTAAATGCTGATCTTGGCCGGCACATCAAAAACGGTGAACTGCTCTTTGAAGAAGGAAAAATAATTTCCACTAATTTTTATTCCTACACCGAACCTGATTTTCCCGTAGTAACGCACCATTGGGGTTCGGGTGCCCTTTTTTATCTGATTTGGAAGTGGTTCGGGTTTAAAGGACTTTCCATATTGAGTATTTTAGTAAATACACTCGCTGTTTTTTTCTTTTTTCAAACGGCCCAAAAGAAAGGGAGTTTTACCTATGTGTTACTTGTGGCTGTTTTATGTATTCCTTTGATTGTAAACCGCACAGAAATTCGCCCAGAGATGTTCAGCTACTTGCTCATGGGCGTTTTTTATTGGCTTTTCCATCAATTTCAAACCGACAAAATACGCCTTAACAAACTGCTGCTAATTTTAATTCCACTACAAATTATATGGGTGAATACCCATCTCTTTTTTGTTTTCGGGCTGTTTATTTGCGGTATTTTCTGCCTTGATGGGTGGTTGAATGACAAAGACCGACTGAAACATTATTCCATTGTTTTTGCCGGATTGGTAATCGTTTCTTTTATCAATCCATTCGGCTGGAAAGGATTTGTTGAACCATTTTTGATTTTGCGCGAATATGGATACATGATTGCCGAAAACCAACCGGTTTTTTTCATGCAAGATCGCTTTCCTGAAAATCCGGTTTACTGGCATTTTGAAGCTATTTTTCTCCTTTCGTTTATTCTCATTCTCATTGCTACCGTTAAAACTAATGAAAGAAAGAAGCTGTTTGCGCCATTTGTTTTATTTGCTTTCCTGAGTATACTTGCTTTTAAAATGGTTCGTGGAATACCGATTTTTGGGCTTTTTTTGTTACCAATAGCAACACAATTTTTACAGGAAATTCACCAGTCTATTCAACAAAAAAGGAAAAAGACGATTCAAGTAACGATACTGTTTTTTTCAATAATTGTTATTGGGATGGGATTTTTCACAAAATCAACTTATTACACACCATTTAACCAAATTTCCGGTATAGGATTAATAAGCGGTGTAAACCGCTCTGCACAGTTTCTAAAATCAGCAGGGATTCAAGGACCTGTTTTTAATAATTATGACATTGGCAGTTATTTAATTTTCCATCTATTTTCCCAATATCAAGTATTTGTTGACAACAGACCCGAAGCATACAGTATCTCGTTTTTCAAAAATATTTACGAACCGATGCAAGAACGTGAAGAGAAATGGAATGAAATGGACGAGAAATACGGTATTAATTGTATTTATTTCTTTCGGCATGACAACACGCCACATGCACAACCCTTTTTGATTAGAAGAATAGAAGACCCAAAATGGGCGCCTGTTTTTGTGGATGATTTTGCCATTATTTTCTTGAAAAGAAATGAAAAGAATGCTGTATTAATCAGGCAATATGAATTACCAAAGGAAATGTTTCGATCAGTGCCAGGGAACTGACTATTTGGTTTCTAAATCAAAAACCGAGCGGGCAATGCTCACCTCACTCTTGAAGTAAAACACTCCGCCCCAGCGGTGCTCTACTTTTTTATAAACTGTTTGTGTTTGGTTTTGGGTAATGGTAATTTTCGTGATTTTTTTATTAGGAAACTCAAGGAATTCCTCCGTACGATCATATTCACTTGAAGTTAATTCTTTCCTAAAATTTTGCCTACGCAATCTCTCCAACTCTTTTCTTTTCCTTTCTGCATATTCTTCCCTGGCCTTTTCTTTATCCCTTTGTCGTTGCTCTGCTTGTGCAAAAAGTTCAGCTTTTTTGCGCGCTTCTTCTTCCATAGAGGCTTGATGCTTTTTCTCCATTTCTGAATGCAATTGTGCTTTTTCTTCTGCTTTTCGCCTTTCTTCAGCTTCAGCTTCGGCCCGCTGCCTTCTTATTTCTTCGGCAGCGGCAGCGCCCTGTGCTTTTCGCTTTGCTTTGGCCTCAGCAGCAGCCTGTGCTTCCGCGGCCCGCTTTGCTTCTAACTCTGCCTGAGCTTTAGCTAATTTGCGTTTTCGATCCTCTTCTGCTGCTTTTGCCGAGAGCTCTTCAGCAGCTCTTTTTTCAGCCAACGCCTGTGCTGCGGCTTTCTTTTTGGCTTCAGCTTCGACTTTTGCCTGCTCTTCAGCTTTTCGCCTTTCTTCCAACGCTATCTTTGCTTCAGCATTCTTGCGTTTTCGTTCTTCTTCTGAGGCTGCTGCTGCCGCTTCATTAGCAGCCTTTTTTTCTGTCAATGCCTGCATAGCGGCTTTTTTGCGCTCCTCTTCGACCAGCTTAGCTTCTGCTTTCTTTCTTGCTTCTTCCTCTAACTTGGCTTGAGCTTCAGACTCTTTGCGTGCATCCCCTTCTGCTTTTGCCTCTGCTTTCTTTCTCGCTTCTTCCTCTAATTTGGCCTGGGCTTCGGCCTTTGTGCGAGCATCCTCTTCTGCTTTTACAGCAGCAGCAGCTTTTTTCTGCTCTTCTGCCGAGGCTTTTGCTTCCGCTTTTCTTCTTGCTTCTTCTTCAGCCTGTTGCACAGCTAAACGCTTGGCTTCCGCTGAGGCATCTGCCTCGGCTCGTTTTCTCGCCTCTTCATCGGCCTGTGCTTGTGCTTTCGCCTCTGCTGTAGCTTGTTTATTTGTTTCGGCTTCCGCTTTTTTTCTTGCTTCTTCTATTGCCTTTACTTCTGCCTCTGCTTTTTTGCGCGCTTCAGCTTCGGTCTGCTGCTTGGCTTTTTCAGCTGCGTTCGCTTCGGCTTCTGCTTTTCTTTTGGCTTCTTCTTCAGTCTTGCGTTTAGCCTCTACTTCTGCTTCTGCTTTTTTACTCGCTTCTTCCTCGGCTTTGCGCTTAGCCTCTGCTTCTGCTTCGGCCTTTTTACGCGCTTCTTCTTCGGCTTTGCGCTTAGCTTCTGCTTCGGCCTCTGCTTTCTTTTTGGCCGCTTCGGCTGCTGCAAGAGCTTCTGCCTCTGCTTTTTTTCCTGCTTCTTCTTCGGCTTTTCGCTTGGCTTCTGCCTCAGCCTCAGCTCGATTTTGCTCCTCTTCTTCTTGCTCCATCTTTTCTTTTAGCTGCTCTTCGATTTCCTGAAATTGAGTGAGCACGGACTTGGTGTAATCGGTGTCGTAATCAATATCATCCAATTCTGAGTTGTAGCCCAGTTTTGCAACGGGCTGGTTGAACACAATGGTGTTTACCCCTTCCATTTGCTTGAATAAGCGCACCTGAAATTCAAAGGGTTGAAAGCCATATTCTGCACGTTCTGCAGGAGCATTTGTGTTTACTTCAATCCGTTTGGTCACGTAGCCCTGTTTCTGAAAAATAAGCTCGTATTTGTAACCAATGTCTAATTCAAATTCGAAACTTTTTTGTCCACTGATGTTTTTTATCTGCTGCCCGTTTTTTTTGACAATAATTTTAGAGTCATCTAAATTTCCTTTTTCAATGTTGAATTTTCCATGTACTATATACGGTGGAGCTTGGGCATGGCAATAAACAACAAAAAACAAAGTGGTCAATAACAACAATGCCTTTATGAAAATAGCAGAGGGGCCGAATTTGGCAAAGTTTATGTAAGTTTGGTTTCGCAATGGCTTAATTTTATATAAACCAACAGTAATCAAGTATATAAACTATATAAGTTACAAATCATAACAAAATTACTGGTATTATCTTGTTTTGCCAATTTATTGTATGTTCTTAATAATTAGTCAATAAGTTTTTTGAACTATGAGAAAGACGTTTTTTTTGTTGCTTTTTATCGTTTCATTTGGCACATTATATTCCCAGTCTATTTATGATAAAAAATACAAAGACACGTTGCAAATGCATATCGCTGAACTTAACAAACTGCTGAAGGGGCTGTGTGTATTGGAGTTCAAAAAAAGAATGCTTGAAGCTAATTATTTTCACAAAAACGGCACGATGTATCGCACCGATCGTATGTATGTTGAAACACTCGATTCTAAAAGTGTTGGCCACTCAAAAGAGGAAAAAGTGGTGAATGTGGTTTGCCGCAACAACATGGAAGGTAAAATGTCAAGCTTCAACCATGCCTGCATAGAACGGACATTTCACGAAAAAGAACTTCAAAAAGTATATCCAAGGACTAATTTTGATGTTGGGACAAATAAAGCTCACATTGAAGCCTTTGAAAAAACCATAATTGCGCTCATCAAAATGGGCGAGAGTAAAAACGAACACTAAATCTCATTAATAATGAAAATAATCACATACATTTTTATTGTCTTTTTAATGACTAATTTATCTGCACAAGATGCTGAGTCGTATTACAAACAAGGCATGCAAAAGGCCTCTGCTGGTAATTTCGATGTGGCCATTGGCCTTTTCTCCAAAGCGCTCGAAATCAACCCCGAATACGCATCGGCATATATGCAACGGGGCTTTGCCTACAGCTTGGAGCAAAAATACGATGTAGCTATCAAAGATTTTACCAAAGCCATTGAACTAAAACCCAAACACGTGTGGACTTATAAAAACCGAGGGATGGCATACGGTAAGGAAGGAAAACACAATCTGGCGAAGAAGGATTTCAACAAAATGATTCAATTAGACCCAGAAAACCAAGAAGCCTACAACAACCGTGGCTTTGCAAAAAAAGCACTGGGCGATAAAAAAGGAGCCTGTGAAGACTGGGTAAAATCAAAAAAACTGGGTAACGGTGAAGCCAAAATCATTTTGAAAAATAATCATTGCAAATAATTTTCCGATGAAAAAATATTTTATTCTGATAACGGTATCAGTCACAGCATTTGCTGTGCTTTCATTTATTTCAGGAATACAAAAAAATGTTGACCAAGATTGGAACGCCTGTATTCAAAAAGTGAATTCAAAATGGGGTACTCAATGCGAAAAGTGTGTTGAATACAAAGGTTACAAACGAGTTTTTGACGACACTTACAAGGTTTGGCTGGCCAATACATGTGGCGAAGCAGTAGATGTAAAATGTTGTGTACAGGAAGAAAACAAAACGTGGCGTTGCTTTTTCATCAATGGGATGGGAAAAAAGGACACGCTTGAAGCTTATGCCTGCAAAGGAACAGGCAAATACCTCAAATGGACTAAAAAGGCAGGCGATAGCGAGATTTCTTTTCCTTCGGATGAAGAAGTGAACGAACAATACAAAGATTAGCTGAAAAGCGAATCGACAAATTCATAGCGGTTAAACACCTGCAAATCCTCCAATTTTTCTCCAATTCCAATGTATTTTACAGGTATTTTAAATTGAGCAGAAATACCGATGACTACTCCTCCTTTAGCAGTTCCATCAAGCTTGGTTACTGCAATTGCATTGACTTGAGTTGCTTCGGTAAATTGCTTGGCTTGCTCAAAAGCGTTTTGGCCTGTTGAAGCGTCTAAAATGAGCATTACTTCGTGGGGAGCTTCAGGAATGACCTTCGTCATTACGTTTTTAATTTTGCCCAATTCATTCATCAAATTCACTTTATTGTGTAATCGGCCGGCTGTATCAATAATCACGATATCTTTTCCTTGTGATTTTGCCGAACTCAGCGTATCAAAAGCAACCGATGCGGGGTCAGAACCCATTTTTTGTGTAATGATTGGCACTCCTACGCGCTGTGCCCATATTTCCAACTGTTCAATAGCTGCCGCTCTGAAGGTGTCGGCTGCTCCCAGCAATACGCTTTTTCCTTGCTTTTTATACTGATGAGCCAATTTACCAATAGTTGTGGTTTTGCCTACACCGTTCACTCCAACAACCATAATTACATGAGGGCTTGCACCATCGGAGACCTGGTTTTCGGTAGCCCCGTTTTCAGGCTGATTTTCTTCGAGCAAAGAGACTATTTCGGCTTTCAAAATAGAATTCAATTCTGACGTACTTACGTACTTATCGCGAGCCACTCGCTCTTCGATGCGACCAATGATTTTTAGCGTAGTATCAACTCCCACATCCGATTCCACCAGCACTTCTTCAAGGTTGTCAAGCACTTCGGCATCTACTTTAGATTTTCCGACAACTGCACGCGTAAGACGCGAGAACACGCTTTTCTTGGTTTTGGAAAGACCCTGATCTAGCGATTCCTTTTTTTCTTTGCTAAAAAATTTGGTGAAAATGCTCATGGGTTTGTACGAAAAAAGCTTCCTTCTACCAAGAAAGAAGCTTTGGGATTATTGTATAAACGACAATTAATTCTTTGAAAGAAATTCGTTTACCTTCTCTTTCGGAAGTATTTCTTCCTTGAAAGAATAGGCACCCGTTTTTTCAGATTTTACCATTTTAATCACCTTGGTGAAGTCCTTTGCGCCACCTTTACTGCCTTTCGCTACGGTTTTTTTTGCCATGGTTACTTAATTTCCTTGTGAATCGTATATTTCTTCAAAATCGGGTTATACTTCTTTAATTCGAGCCGGTCAGGAGTGTTTTTACGGTTTTTGGTAGTGATATAACGCGAAGTGCCTGGCAACCCACTCTTTTTGTGTTCGGTACATTCTAAAATCACTTGTCCTCGTGAGTCTTTTTTGGCCATCTGAATTTGAATTTAGGGCTGCAAATATAGCAATTATCTGCAAAACACCTTATTTCTTTATTTCAACTGATTTTCCTTCTTCCTTTTTCACAGGTCTGGAAGGCGCCTGATAGCCAATTTTCTTTTCTTTCTCCTTTCCGTAGAGTTCGGGATGCAGGTACTTGCCTATTTCCTTACCTTCCTTTTCAACTACAGGTCGGATTCGGTATTGCTCTGCTACAGGGTCTTTGCGAATGCCGGTTACCATCCAACTTACTTTAACATTGGGCTTGTCGGTTTTGATTTCAAATTGATTATTTTCAATCTCCTTTGAAACTATGGCCTGTGCAAATTGGCCAATTACAGTTAAGTTGTATTTGAAATCTTTATTTAAAACATTGAAATAATCAGGCAACTGAATATTTACATCACCATTTGCATCGGTAATAACAATGCCGTTGTAGATGGTCATCATATCCGGGCTTTCCACGCTGCTATGCATTAGAAATTTATTGGCGGGATCGGCAGGATGGTCAATCATAAATGCCTTAACAGCAGCAGTTGCATCATCAGCATAAATCCTTCCGACAAAATAACCGGCATACGGACCACCACTGGCATCCATTGGCGCTTCGCCTCTTACACCCAGCCAATTACCAAGAAAACTGCCGCCATAACCCCAATTGGCTACTAAGTTAGCTTCACCATATACGGCAGGCACATCATAAGCGCCCCCATCAAATCTGGCAAAAATTGTCTTTGCACTTGTACTGGCTTTGCTATTGGTAAAATAGGCCGTAAAATCAGCAGTACTGGTTTGCCCTCTGAAGGCAGAGCCTGTTCCAAAACTCGTGCTCAAAAATCCGGCTCCAGTTCCACTGTTGTCCACTTCAACTGCCGGGAAAGTATTGGTGGAACTTGTTGCGCCAAAATAGGCGCATTCTTCATTTCCCGGATTAAAAACGCCCAGTACAGTTCCTTGGTCGGTGAAGCCAAAAGTAGCCCACGATTGGATATCAGCAAGGTTTCCCGTTGGGCCGACAAACCTTGATTTTCCGCTATTTAAATGCAACAATTCTGATGGAGTGGTCGTACCAACGCCCACATTCCCGCTGGAATTAATAATGAGCCGAGACACTCCGGCATTATCATCAAAAATGGTGAATTTTCCTCCTCCAAGTGATGAGCCGTTGTTGGTTGCTGCCAGCGAATAACCTCTTCCTCCTACCCCTGTATCATTCAATTTCAGGCCTGTGGAAGTTCCGCTGGATGATAAAAGTTCGAGTTTTCTGCCTGGAGTGACAGTGCCAATACCTACACTGGTTCCGTTGTCAAAAATCTGGCTGCAAATAGCAGAAGTCCCGTTAGATTTTATAATATAATTTGTAATTCCACAACCCACTGGGCCAGTTGATCCAGCAGGCCCTTGTGCACCGGCTGTTCCCTGCGGGCCTGTTTGGCCGGTTGATCCTGCTACTCCATTAGTTCCCGCTGCACCTGTTGGGCCTGTAGGTCCGGGAATGCCTACTCCTGTTCCTGTTGGCCCTTGTGGACCGGTAGATCCTGTTGGGCCTGGAATTCCGACACCTGTTCCGGTAGGTCCTTGGACACCTGTCGGACCGGTAGGTCCTTGTATACCTTGCTGCCCAGTTGTTCCAGGTGGGCCAACAGGTCCTGAAACACCACTGCCAATCGGCCGCCAAAATACTCCGTCAAAATAATAAAATGCGGCAGCTGAATTTTGATAAATTAACAGTCCGGTGGCTGGATTTGGAACTAAATTGGTGTCTGTTCTTGGGATTAAAATTCCTTTGTCATTAGCCAGTATTTCAAGCGCTGCGCTGGAGTCAGGCGTCAGGGTGCCGATGCCGACATTTTGCTGGGCAGAAATATTGAGTTGAAATGCAAAAAGATAAATTATTGTCAGAAAGCATTTAATCAAATATTTCATAGTAAAGGATTTACTGCAAACTTAACTGAAATTGTGTTACTCACTTTTTTGGTCCATCTTGTTAAACAAACTTTCCTCTTTCATTAATGCTTCGATTTCTTCGATGGTTTTGGGTACACAATCAGATAATATTTCAGGCCTGCCTTCTGTTATTAAAATATCGTCTTCAATGCGTACGCCAATGTTCCACCACTTAGGGTCACAGGGCGAGTTTTTCGGAATGTAAATACCGGGCTCTACGGTAATGATGCTGCCCGGCTTTAAGTTTCCGTAAAGGCCCACATCGTGCACATCCAAACCCAAATAATGCGAAGTGCCGTGCATAAAATATTGGCGCGATTGCTTTTCTTTTGAAATAATACCCAATTTGAGCAATCGTTGCGATACCACCCTTCTTGCCTCATCCCCCGGCTGCCAGAATTTGTTGCCTTTTTTACAGACATTGATACCCGCCTGCTGCGCTTCCAACACGATGTTGTAAATGGTTTTTTGTTCTTCAGAAAATTCACCGTCAACAGCTAAAGTACGGGTGACATCAGCAGAGTAGCCATGGTATTCAGCGCCAATGTCAACTACAAGCATATCGTCCCAAGTAAGGGTTTTTCTGTTTGAAGTATAATGCAAAATGCAGGAGTTTTCGCCTCCGCCAACAATCGAAGGAAACCCAGGATATTCCGCACCGTTGTTCTTGAAAATATATTCAATAATTGCCTCTGCCTGGTATTCTTTCATACCAGGCAGCAAAGCCCGCATCAGTTCTTTTTGTGCATCACATGTAATATCAATTGCCTTTCGCAAGAGGACCAATTCTTCGGGCTGCTTGATTTCCCGTAAATCAGCAAAGACTTCACGCAAAAAATGCCTGTCGAGTTTATTTTGCAGCGTATCGATTTTTATGTGAAAGTGCTTTACCAAACTCGCCAAATCTCCGCGGTTTCGCTTGTCATCTGTAAAATCACCGGAAGGTAAATCAGAAAAAATGTGATTGAACCGGGAAAAATCAATCAAAAAATCGGCAAAAATGTAATTTTCATAGGCATGTAAAATGTCCAATTTGCTTTTCACACCTTCGGCTCCAAGCCGCTTTCCATCCCATATTTCTCGCGAAGAATCACGTGGCTGCACAAAAATGATTTCATCGGTTTTGATGGAATCGAAATCCTGTTTTTCTTTAAATATAAGCAGCAAAGCATGTGGTTCGATCAATCCGGTCAAGTAGTAGAGATTGGGGTTTTGGTGGTATTCGAAGTCTACATCGTTTGAACGGTTTTGTACAGGATAGGCAAATACAAGCGCTACGGAACTGTCGGGCATTTTTTCACGTAATACCTGTCTTCTATCTGCATGAAATTCGTTAGAAAGTAAGTCATTATCATAAAAACTGATGTGCTCAACAACCTTAATATCGGGCTTTAGAGAATCAATGTTTGTCTGCCCGAAAATTTTAGTAATTGCAAATACAAGCAAAGAAAGCACTGCAATTCTTTTCATTGAAATCAAAGATATAAATCCAAAATTAAATTTTTTTCAACCCCATGATAAAGTCGGAGTTTGCATTGTATCGATCCCGATACGCTTCACTATCAGGATTATTCGACTCACAACTTTTGCAAGCCAAAGATGCAGCAAAAATTGAGTCTCACGAAAAAAACGCTGTTACACAAAGTAACAACGTTTTGGGAATGTTCAAGATTTATCTTGATTATATCTGGACAAAGTTAAAAGTTGTGAACTTTTAACTATCAAACTGCTTACAGGTAGCCCTTTTCTTTTGCTTCCTTCAGGCAAGCCGCAATCCCTTTTTTGTTGATGGTGCGGATGGCAGCCGCAGAAACCTTCAGCGTTATCCAACGGTCTTCTTCGGGTATGTAAAACTTTTTGGTTTGCAGGTTGGGGTAAAATTTCCTCCTGGTTCTCCTATTAGAATGCGATACATTGTTACCGCTTACTACCCGCTTTCCTGTTATTTGGCAAACTTTAGACATTTTCTCTGTTTTTAAAAAGAGGTGCAAAAGTAATTAAAATTTAGAATTTAGATATTCCAAATTAGAAATTACCTATCAGCATGGGGTATTCGCCAACGTTTGGTGTATAGTGTGTGTTTAATGCTTTTACATAGCAGTGTTTTGTTGTGTGCTGTTGCAATATTGGCCCGACAGAAACCAACTCTCACTTTTTTGTGCTGTGGTTAATGCACTGGGCACAGCCCTGCATACGGCAAAAGGTTTACGAGCGGTTGAAACTATAGCATTAACTTCCTGAGTAAATTCCCTCTATTTCTTACATGTGCTAGTTCGCTGCTGAATTCAGCTTTTTTCCAGCCACACTGCTTTATAACTTCGTGTGATAGCATTCATATTAATTAGTATCGCGATGAACCATCTTTTCATCATCAAGAATTTTCCATGCCTCTCTATTATTTTAATTACTGTATTTACTGTATGTGTCAGCACAAACAGCTTCTCCACCACTTATTATTCGGCCGAGAACGGAGATTGGGACGATGACGACACCTGGTCAACCGTAACATTCAACAATTCGACCAATACGGGAACATATCCACAGACGGGAGACATTGTTTTCATTAGGGGTCGTTCAATAAGCGCCATCAACCAAAACAATGCATGCGCAAGCCTTACTTTGTATGGTGGTATTAACAAGGATACAGAGTTTTTTATTGAAGGTGGTTACACCCTTACAGTATCATCCGACTTAAATATTAACATGAATGGAAATAACAAGATTGCCCTATTATGGGTGAGAGGCTCAGGGACAAGTGCCGGAAAACTTGTAGTGAACGGGAATGTTTTTCTAACTAAACCCAGTGGTGACGGAGAGGTAAGATTTACGGCTGATCAAGATGCTATCGTTACCATTGCCGGAAACATGACCTGTGATCATGATGGTGGTAATAAGGATATCAATGTAAAGGTAAAACTCAAGGGCCAATTAAATATACAACAGAACCTTGTGCTGGATTACAGCACATCAGGCTCGAGCTCAGTTGAGGTTCATCTAAAAGGCGATGCCATTTTGGATGTGGATGGTAATATCCAATTCATAGCCAACAATTATGGCAAAATCGAGCTTATATTGGACAACAATTCAACACTTAAAATAGCCGGCAACTTTATAAGAGGAGCTTTGGGCAGCAATTACGGCTTGCTGGATTGCAAGCTCACGAGCACATTGGTTTATGACGGTAGCGCACCCCAGGTATTTGCTGAATCTGCCGGACAGGGGTTCGATGAATTTAGATACAATAATGTAGTCGTCAATAATTCCTCTGCGACATTGCCACAGTTCATTATGGAAAACAAGGCAGGAGGCGGGGCTATTATTAACAAAAGTATCATGCTTACAGATGGGGTGGTGGAAACCTACGCAGCCGCCCCTCTCACAATTATAAGTGGTGCCACAGCCAATAGTGGGGGTCAGGGAAGCTACGTAAGCGGCCCGTTGAAAAAGATAGGCAATTCTGCATTCATCTTCTCCGTTGGAGACAGCACTATCTGCACACAGTTGGCTATTTCTGCCCCATCCTCCAATACCGCTGAATTTACCGCCCAGTATTTTTATAGCCGCCACCCCGACCTCTCATCAGATGCCAGTTTAGGTAATGTAAGCAAGGAAGAATATTGGCGTCTGGACCGTGCAGTCACTACTGATGCGGTTACCGTCACATTATTCTGGGAAGACACTATTCGAAGCTTCATTACTGATTACACTTCCAATGATTTAAGAGTAGCTTATTACAATGGCACCGATTGGACAGACAAAGGACAAGGCGCCATCACCAGTTCCAACCCTGGTGATGTGACCTCGGGAAGCATAAGTAGTTTCGGTTACTTCACTTTTGGTTCATTAAACGGAATTAATCCCCTGCCTATTGAACTGCAGAGTTTTGAGGTACACCTGAACGGAAACCGAGTTGATATAAGATGGGTAACTGCAAGCCAAATAAACAATGATTTTTTTACGATTGAGAAAAGCAGGGACAAGATAACATTTGAGGAAGTAGCGGTGATGAATGGCATGGGCAATAGCAGCAGTACAATTGAATATTTTGAAGTTGACTATGAGCCATGGACAGGCGTTAGCTATTACCGCATGAAACAAACGGATTTTGACGGAAATTTCACCTATTCGGGAATTGTTCCGGTGGAATACAACGTTAACAGTGAGCCTGGGATGACGATATTTCCTAACCCATCAAATGGGCAAGGTTTGTTAGTCAGTCTTGAAGGGTTGAAAGACATAGAGGTATTGGTTATACTACGGGATATAGTAGGCAGGGAAGTTTGGTCAAAAGTGATGATTATCGATACGGATACTAAGGTTATAGATCTATACCCCGAAGGCAGACTCAGTCCGGGAACCTATCTTGCGACTGCGTCAAGTCAGCGCGTGCAGTACAACAGGAAGCTGTTGATCAAATAAAGTTGCATGACGGAAGTTCGCTGATTTCAATATTAGTTTTTCCTTTATTACTGATATTATGACTTCAGTTTCGGGGAAATGATCGTCCTTTTTATTTTAATTTTTATTCTGATTGACCGCTTTTCATCAACTCATTCCTCAACATATTCAATGCGGCATCAGTCGACATTTTAATGTTTCTGATGCGGTCATTGCCAAAAAGGTGTTTTTTTGAAATCACACCATTTGGAGAGGATATCGCAATCCACACTGTTCCAACGGGTTTGTCAGATGTGCCGCCGGAAGGACCTGCAATACCTGAGGTTGCAATCGCGTAATCCGTGCGGAATTGTTGTTTCGCGCCAAGCGCCATTTCTTCCACCACCTGTTGACTCACAGCCCCGTTTTTTTCAAGGGTTTCTGTTCTGATGCCAAGTTGATTGATTTTTACCTCATTTGAGTAGCAAACAATGCTACCTGCAAAGTAATTCGAACTGCCAGGCACGGAAGTGAGCAAATGTGCCACATAGCCACCTGTGCAACTCTCGGCTGTGGAAAGGTATTGCTTTTGTTCGTTTAAAATTTTGCCAATAACCTGTTGCAGTGTTTCTTTTTTTGCTCCGTAAAAATATTTCGGAATAAGGGCTTCCAGCTCAGTTATTTTTTCTTCAATTTCCTTTTCAAGAGCCACTTTGTCATTTCCCGATTTGGTTAAACGCAGTTTCACGCTTCCGAAAGTGGGCAGGTAGGCCAGTTTGATGTTACTTTCTTCGAGCGATGATTCCCATTCACCGATTTTTTCCATCAAAAATGACTCGCCAATGCCTTGCGTTAATGCTGTTTTGTGTATAATAAAGTAGGTTTTGAAGCGCTCTTTTAGCTTGGGCAAAATATCACTTTCCATCATCGCCTTCATCTCATACGGCACGCCCGGCATAGAAACAAAAATCTTGCCTCTACTTTCAAACCACATTGCAGGAGCGGTGCCGAAATTGTTAGTGATTGGAATACAGTTTTCAGGAACCTCTGCTTGATAAATGTTCACTTCGGACATACGAAACCCTCTCGATTCAAAGAGCTTTTTGACATGTTCAAGCAAATCTTCATTCAACACCAATTTGGCATCAAAGTATTCGCATAGCGTTTTTTTTGTGATGTCGTCCTTGGTTGGGCCAAGGCCACCTGTGATTAAAATAATTTCTGCCCGATTTTCTGCCTCTTTCAGTGCAGTTAGAATATGCTCCCTGTCATCGGAAATTGAGGTGATTTGTTTTACATTAATACCGATTTCATTAAGCTTCTCTCCCATCCATGCGGAATTAGTGTCCACAGTTTGCCCGATAAGTATTTCATCGCCAATAGTAATGATTTCGGTCTGCACCATTTGGCAAATGTAGCGCGATTGGCAGAATATTTGCTAAGTTTGTGTGACCTAAAATTCAAACCGATGAAAACACTCATTTTTTCAATGATAATTACTTTGTCTCCCATTGCTGCAATTTCTCAAATCAATTGGGGGAAAGTCAAAAAAGAAGCCAACAAAGCAGCTAAAAACACAGAAGGCACAGCGAAAGATACTTATGATGCAGGAAAAGACCTGTATGACGAGCATTTCGGAACAAAAAAAACAACCAACTTGACCAATACCGAAGTCATCAACGGGTTGAAAGAGGCGCTCGAAGTGGGCACAAATAATTCTGCTTCCAAAGCCTCACAAGCCAATGGCTTTCTATACAATTCTAAAATCAAAATCCCTTGGCCCGAAGATGCTGAAAAAGCAAAAAATACGCTCATCAACATTGGCATGAAAACTCAGGTGGACAAGGTAGTGAAAACCATGAACCGCGCTGCGGAAGAAGCATCCAAAGAGGCGGCTCCTATTTTTGTGGATGCCATCAAGCAAATGAGTATCGGTGACGGATTTAAAATTTTGAAGGGCGCAAATAACGAAGCTACTAAATATTTGAGCGATAAAACATCAGCGCCATTGAAAGCCAAATTCAGGCCTATTGTAAAAGAGGCAATAAAAAAGGTGAAGTTGACGCAGTATTGGAATCCTTGCGTCAATGCATACAACAAAATTCCAGGAGTGGAAAAAATGAACCCCGACCTGGACGATTACATTACACAAAAAGCAATGGACGGTCTTTTCAAATTAATTGCCGAGGAAGAATTGAAAATCCGTAAAGACCCCATTGCAAGGGTTTCCGACTTGCTGAAAAAAGTTTTTGGAAGCCTGGATAAATAATCACTCCATCAATCACCAACACTTTTTTGATACTTTTGCCGCGTGCAAAACGAAGGAATAAGCGTGGAAAACAAGCGCATCATCCCTGAGTCAGAGTTAGTGCTCAACCCCGATGGTTCACTTTACCACATCAAATTAAAGGGAGACCACATTGCTGACAACGTGATAGTTGTGGGCGATCAGGAACGCGTTGAACGTATCTCAAGGCATTTTGATAACATCGAATTTCAAGTTCAAAATCGCGAATTTACTACTCACACCGGCACATTCAACGGTAAACGCATCACGGTGATTTCTTCAGGCATCGGTACCGATAACATTGACATTGTATTAAATGAGTTGGACGCAGCCGTAAACATTGACCTTCAAAATCGTCAAGTCAAAGACAAGCTCAAATCGCTGAATATTATACGCATAGGCACTTCGGGTGCATTGCAGCAAGACATTCCCGTTGATTCTTTTGTGGTTTCTGAGTTTGGAATGGGGTTAGACACGACCATGTATTATTACGATTACCCTGCTTCGGAAGAAGAGAAGCTGCTTGCCGAAAACTTCATCCAACAAACTGGCTGGCCGGCAAAAACACCTCCTCCCTATTTTGTGAGCGGAAACAACGAATTAATTGAAAAAATAGGAATAGGGATGCGCAAAGGCATTACCGCCACTGCTCCCGGCTTTTACGGCTCGCAAGGCCGCGAATTGCGACTTGCTCCTTTTATGCCTGACCTCAACGAAAAACTGACGGGCTTTAACTTTAACGGCCACCACATTACCAATTTTGAAATGGAGACCTCCGCCCTCTATGGCTTGAGCAGCATGCTTGGGCATCGATGTTGTACTGTTTGCGCCATAATTGCCAACCGATTGGCAAAGCAATTCAGCAAGAACTACAAGAAAACAGTGGACGAGCTAATTACTACCGTGCTCGAACGCATTGCCACTTTGTAATTTATTTTTGCTATCTTTAAGGGTTGAAAATCAGAAATAAGTTCTTTATCAATTTTCAATTATGCTCTCTCAATTCACATCCCCTTTGTTAAAACTTTGGTTATTAACAATCGCTTCTCACCTGCTCTCGCACTATTTTTGTTTAAACTAATTCTTGCGAACAAATGAAACCTGAAGAACTAAACGCGCTGATCGCCCTGCTTGACGACCCTGATGAGTCGGTCTATTCACATGTAAAAGATAAACTCATTGATATGGGTGATGCTGTTATCCCGCTATTGGAAAGTGCATGGGAGCAGCAGTCGCTTGGAATGCTTTTTCAAGATCGCGTAGAGGAAATCATCCACACCATCCAGTTTGAAAATACGCAAAATGCCTTGCTCGAATGGAGCGAAAAAGGCGGCAGCAACTTGCTAGAAGGCGTGCTTGCCATTGCTCGATATCAATACCCTGACCTCGATGAAGAACAGGTGAAAAAGCAGTTGAAACAAATTGAAAAGGACATTTGGCTCGAACTCAACGACCACCTCACCGCACTCGAAAAGGTGAACATCATGAACCACATCATTTACGATGTGCATGGCTTCAGTGGCAACACTACGAATTACCACGCTCCGCAAAACTCCTACCTCAACACCGTGCTCGAAAGCAAAAAAGGAAACCCTATTTCACTGGCAGTCATTTTTATTTTAGTGGCCCAAAAACTCGATTTGCCTATTTATGGCATTAACCTGCCGCGTCATTTTGTCCTCGCCTATGCTGACCGCCTTGCCTCTCCACCAGATACGCCTCCCGAAAAACAAAAAGTATTGTTTTACATCAACCCGTTCAGCCGTGGAAATGTGTTGAGCAAAAGAGAAGTGGAGCATTTCCTTAAGCAGTTGAAAATCGAATCAAAATCTAAATTTTTTCAGCCTTGCTCTAATATTGCCACTGTGAAAAGAATCCTCAACAACCTCATTTATTCCTACGAAAAGCTGGGTTACCCAGAAAAGGTGGAAGAGTTGAAAAAACTCTACGAGAATATTCAGTAAAAAAGAAAGCCATACCTTAGGCGCTGATGTGCCTCATCGTTTTTGCTTTAAATAAACACCCTAGGTACAAGCTGATATTGGCTGCTAACCGCGATGAATTTTACGAGAGGCCAACCGAGCCGGTAAATTGGTGGGATGAAAACCCTGAAATGCTTGCGGGCAAAGATCTTGTAGCGGGCGGGACATGGCTCGGTATTACCAAATCAGGCAAGTTTGCGGCTATAACCAACTACCGTGAATTTCCACAGAAACGGAAATTTGAATCTTCACGTGGGAAATTGGTAAAGAAATATCTTTCGGAGAATTTATCATCAGAAAATTTTTKASAAWTWNTNGAAAATAAAAAAGCTGATTACGATGGCTTTAACCTRCTTTTCGGMMATACCGATGAACTACATTATTTTTCKAATAAAGGGCAACATAAAACGCATTTACCAAGTGGCATTTATGGGCTGAGCAACCATTTGCTCGACACTGAATGGCCAAAAGTGAATCGGGCAAAAGAGTCGCTTGAATCAATTATCTCAAAAAATTATTTTTCAACAGAGAGCATATTTGAAATGCTTGACGACCGAACTATAGCAAATAATAATGACCTGCCCGAAACAGGCATCGGAATGGAATGGGAAAGCGTCCTCTCCCCTATCTTTATAAAAACAGAGAAATACGGCACGAGATGTTCAACGGTTTTGCTGATTGATAAGAATAATCAGGTTACTTTTGAAGAACGATCATATATACCTTCCGCAAAAAATAAATTTGAATTTACGGTAGAATAAGCAATTGCTGTTTAGCAAGTTATCAATACTTTTACGCTCAAATTTTTAAATCCTAAAACAAATGAAGCAATACGCTGTTTACATCAAGGTTTTCGTGATTATTTTTCTCACAGGAACTACCATTTACCCCTCGGTTTTTGCACAAAACACAGAAAACACCTTTTCCGTAGAGGATTATTTAACCATGACTCGCATAGGCGGCCCTACTTTTTCTCCTGATGGGCAATGGATTGTTTATACACTTGGCAAAAAGGAAAAATGGGATGGCAAACGCAGCACGAACATCTGGCTAAAAAAATCCGATAACAGCCAAAGCGTCCAGCTGACAAATCACGAGAAAGGAAGCTATTCACCCAAGTGGTCGCCCGATAGCAAACAAATTGCCTTTCTAACTTCCCGTTCAGGAAAAATGCAGGTGTATGTGATTGCTGTTTCGGGTGGTGAAGCAATGAAAGCAACCAGTGCTGAAAACGGCATCAGCAATTTCTACTGGATTGGCAATGATGCCATTGTTTACAGTAGTGATGAACCACGTGATTCGACCATTGTAGCTAGCGAAAAAAAGGCGGGTGGTGCATACATTGTGGGTACCGAAGACCACACTTCTGCGTTGTGGCTGCAAAAAATAGGTGAAGAAACCCCGAAAAAAATTACTAATGGCAGCTATTATATCAATGAATTTGCAGTTTCCGTAGATGGGAAATTATTCTGCTTGGTGGTTTCGTCCAATTCGCATATGTACACCCACCTCGTTGAAGGTAAAGTCATTTTAATCAATGAAAAAGGCGAAGAACTCTTTTCTTTTAAAGACGCACACACACTTGCCAACCCCACGGTCTCTCCCGATGGTAAAAAAGCGAGTTGGGTGGGCTGCACAACGGGTTACTCGGAGAACAACGGGCTTTATGTGGTTGATGTAGCTTCAAAATCTGTTAAAAATTTAACAAAAGAATTCGACCCCACGATTGGGCAGATACAATGGCTGGATAACAATGCTATTGCTTTCAAAACTCCGCGAAACGTAACCGATGGCATTTACAGCGCTTCTGTGAGCAGCGGGGAAATCAAACCGCTGCTGAAACCTCACTTTGGCATTGGCAGCTTTTCAATTCATGCAAAATCCAAGAAAATCTCCTTTACAGGTGAAACGAGCAATAAGCCCAAGGAACTGATAGTAGCCACCGTTGGCGCTGAGCCGGCAAAAGCACAGTATTTCACTGATTACAATGACTGGGTTACAAAAAAGAATCTCGCAAAAACAAAAGTGATTCAATACAAGAGTTATGATGATTTTCAGATTGAGGCCGTATTGCACCTGCCGCTTGATTACAAGGAAGGAAACAAATACCCACTGATGGTTTTACCACATGGCGGTCCCGATGGTATTGTTCAAGACAAATTCCGGTTGTTCGGGCAATTGTTTGCCAAAGAAGGACTCATCGTTTTTGAACCAAATTTCCGAGGGGGCATTGGCTACGGTAGCGAACTGTACCAAGCGAACCGAGGACGTTTAGGTGATGTGGATTATAAGGATATCATGTGGGGTGTAAACCACTTGATTGCAAAAGGAATGGTTGATTCGACTAAAATGGTGGTGGGAGGTTGGAGCTATGGCGGCTATATGACCAATTGGGTAATTGGCCATACGAATCGTTTTAAGGCAGCCGTGTGCGTGGCGGGCATTGCCAATACCGTGAGCATGTATGCGCAAAGCGATATCAACCACGGAGACATTGCGAATTGGGAATTCAAAGGTGTGCCAGTGAAGAACATGGAAAATTTTCACCGTTCTTCCCCGCTTGAATCGCTGATAAACTGTACCACGCCTACTTTGTACCTGCACGGTGAAGCAGATACCCGTGTTCCTGTAGCGCAGGCATGGGAAGGCTACCGCGCACTGGAAGATTTAGGAGTTGAAACCAAAATGGTGCTTTACCCCGGTGCCAGTCATGGCATCCGCGCGCCCAAGCAGTTTGTAAATGTGATGGAGAGTTGGACGAGTTGGTATAAAGCGCATTTGGATTGATGCGTTGATGTTTTTCATTTACATTTGTAGCGTTGAATTAAAACCAAAGTCCCGAAATTTGGGGCTTTTTTGTTTGTAGCATGAGCAAACCGAAAATAGCGATACAAGGAATAACAACTTCGTTTCACGATTTGGCGGCTAAAAAGCATTTCGGTGAAGGAATGGAAACCGTGCCTTGCCTTTCTTTCAAGGAATTGTGCGAAGCGGTGAAAACAGGTCGTACCGATAATGCGGTGATGGCTATTGAAAACACTTTAGCAGGAAGTTTGCTGCCCAACTACAATCTAATCAGTGAATACCACTTGAAGATTATCGGTGAAGTTTTCGTCCACATCCAAATGAATTTGATGGCCTTGCCCGATGTGAAATTAGAAGACATCAAATGCGTGCAGTCGCACCCCATTGCCATTCAACAATGTGCCGAATTTTTGTGGGGGCTAAACGGTATTGAAATCCGTGAACGGGAAGACACTGCCATTTGTGCCAAGGAAATAAAAGAGAAAAACCTGGTAGACACAGCGGCTATTGCTAATGAAGCTGCTGCTAAGCTTTACGGGTTGCGCATACTCGAAAAACGTATCGAAACCTATAAGCAGAATTTCACGCGTTTTTTAGTATTGTCAAGAAGTTCTGTACAAAACGAAAAGAACAACAAGGCATCACTTTGTCTGCAATTGGGGCACTACGAGGGAAGTTTAGCAGAGATGCTCATTATTTTCAAAGAGAACAGTATCAATTTAACCAAAATTCAGTCAGTGCCCATTATGGGCAAGCCGTATGAATATTCGTTCCATGTGGATTTGGAATGGACCGATTATAATGATTACGAAAAAGCGCTTCAAACTGTGCTGAAAAAAGCCTCCAATGTATCGGTTTTGGGAGAGTATCAAAAAGGGGAGTTTAGTTATTAGAGGAATGGAAGTTACAATTATCGGATTGGGATTGATTGGCGGTTCGCTGGCCATGGCGCTACGACAAAACGGTTTTGCTACCCACATCATTGGAGTTGAAAACAACGAAGAACACGGAGAGCAAGCGTTGGAACTTGGATTGGCGGATGAAGTGCTGCCGCTCGATGAAGCCATTTCAAAAGGTGAGATGATTATTATTGCCATTTCTGTTGATGCGGCAAGAAAGCTCCTTCCCGAAATTTTAGACCAAATCAACGAAAGCCAAACGGTGATGGACATGGGTTCTACCAAAGCGGGTATTTGCAGCGTTGTTGAAAATCATCCCAACCGGAAAAATTACGTAGCTGCTCACCCCATTGCTGGCACGGAAAACACCGGCCCAAAAGCCGCTATCAATAATTTGTTTTTTCACAAGGTTGCCATTATTTGCGAAAAGGAGAAAAGTGGGGAACAGCAACTGGCTTTAGCCGAACAATTATTTCGCTCATTGTTTATGAAACTGGTATACATGGCAGCAAAAGAGCACGATCTGCATGCCGCTTATGTGTCGCACCTTTCTCACATCAGTTCTTTTACGTTGGGGTTGACTGTTCTCGATATCGAAAAAGACGAGCAAAATATCTTCAACCTAGCGGGAAGCGGATTTGCTTCCACAGTGCGGTTAGCAAAAAGCTCGCCCGAAATGTGGGCGCCCATTTTCGAGCAAAACGCGGAATACCTTTCGGATGCTTTGGACACTTATATCAAATGGCTCACCAAATTCAAGAAATTGATTGATTCCAAACAAAAAAACGAAGTGGAAGAATTGATGCGGCAAGCCAATGATGTCGGCAGGATATTGGATGGGATTGAATTGGGAGAGAAATGACTACTTCGCAATCCTGAATTCCGTCCTTCTGTTTTGCCTGCGGCCATCGGGGTAGTCGGTGCCATCAGGATAGGCATTGGGTGCAATGGGTCGGCTTTCGCCATAACCTTGCACTATAAAACGGTTTTTAGCAATACCTTTTGAGGTCAAATAGTTGTAAACAATATTAGCCCTTCTTTCCGAAAGCACCTGGTTGTATGCATCGCGCCCCTTACTGTCGGTATGCCCTGTGATTTCGAGTTTCAATTCCGGGTTTTTATTCAAAATGCCATAAATGCGGTCGAGTTCTTTCTTGAATGCTGCCGAGATGTCGTAGCGGTCAAACCCAAACAATACGTTATTGAGTGTTGTGATCACCCCCGTTTCCGAAGAAACATCCAGTTTGGAAGCCGTAGCAAAAATTTCCACCTCTTTTAAGAATGTAATGAATTTCCCCAGTTCCTTCTCTTTTTTCTCAATTTGTGCAATGAGCATTTGCACAGCTTCTTGCTTTTCTTTTTCCGAATCGAATTGAGTGTTTTGTGTTTCTTTCAGTGCATAACGTAAATTGTACAATTCATTTTCTTTCGACTCTATTTTTGCCTTTAGGCCTTCAGCATCGCCTTTTGGGGCATCTATTTCTGTAGCTATTTCAATTACAATATTGCTCGTTGCTTTTAAGTATGCAGTAAGTTGCTCCAGTTCCTTCTCTTTTTTCTCAATTTGTGCAGTGAGCATTTGCACAGCTTCTTGCTTTTCTTTTTCTGAATCGAATTGGGTGTTTTGTGTTTCTTTCAGTGCATAACGCAAATTGTACAGTTCATTTTCTTTGGACTCTATTTTTGTTTTTAGTTCTTCAGCATCGCCTTTTGGCACATCTACTCCTGCATCTCTTTCAATTGCAGCGGTGCTTGCTTCTTCTAAGTATGCAGTAAGTTGCGCCAGTTCCTTCTCTTTTTTCTCAATTTGTGCAGTGAGCATTTGCACAGCTTCTTGCTTTTCTTTTTCCGAATCGAATTGGGTGTTTTGTGTTTCTTTCAGTGCATAACGCAAATTGTACAGTTCATTTTCTTTCGACTCTATTTTTGCCTTTAGTCCTTGGTCATTTTCTTTTGCTGCCTCTGATTCTGCTGAAGTGGCTACTTCTGATTTTGTCTCTGAACCTATTTCGGTTGCACTATCAATGATTTCTTCTTTTGATGCGGCATCAACTATTAATTCTTTTTCAGAAACTGTTTGTTGTGCTAATTGCGTTTCTTTTTCTGCTTGTTGTGTATCTATTTGGGCTTGGCTTTCTTCTTTCTGTTCATCAGCCGTGGTATCCTCTTTTATTTGTGATACCGTTGCAGCTTGTTTTACCACATTTTCCGCATCAGAAAGTGCATTGCTGTATAAACCAGCCTTGTTTTGCTTATCTGAAATTTCTGAATTTAAACTATTGACATAAGCTTTCCGTTCATTTTCCGTCAGCTTCGTTTCTGTGTTTGACGCTTCGCGGAATGCCTGCTCAAACAAACGAGCTTCCTGCTCTTTCTGCTCTATTTTCCTTTCGAGTTTGCCAAGATAATCCCTTTTCGCAGTGCCGCTTACCGCACCTTTTCCTCCTGTTTCTTCCAGGGCAATGTTCAAAAGCATCAATTCATCTTCTTTTTTCTGTATTGCTTTGTCTAAGTTTTTCATGTATTGCTCTCTTGCCTCTTCATCTCCTCCTGCCGATTCAGCATCTTTTTTGGCCAGACGCAAAGCTGCAAGTTCCTGTTGCTTGCGCTTGACTTCCGATTTAAGCAGGTTGGCATATTCCTTTTTTACTACTTTATCGGCTATAGCAATAGCATTTTCGACTTTATATACATCATCCTTGATTTTCACAATCGCTTTTTTGATGACCACAAGATTTTGCTGACGCAACTTATTATGGGAAGTAATGAGGGAATCCACTTGTGGATTTCCGGTGTCGGGCGATTTCAAATGAAATTCGATAGAATCCACATTTTGCTCGAGCAAGTTCAGTCCTCTTTTGATTATATTCAGGTCGTTTTCTTTTTTCCTTATGGCTTCTTCGAGCTTGTCAATACGGCCAAGTTTTTCAAGATCGGATGATTCGTAATCAAGTATTAAAGTAGAAATGTCGAGCGCGTCATCAAACGCTTTTTTAAGTTCCTGTAATTCAATTTCCTTTTTCTTGAATTCTGCCTCGAGCTTGCTGATTTCTTCGGTGTATTCGTAATTGAATTTTTCGATATCAAAAACATCCACTGACATGTCGTAGGCCTGTTTTAAAGCCATGTTTAAGAGCGACAAGCTGTGTTCGCTGGCATCGAGTAACGCCTGCATGTCTTTGTCAGGGACGGCTTTTTGCTCCATCGTTTCAATCGTATCCTGTGCATTTCTCAACATTAAGTTCAATGTCGAGAGTTCGGTTTCCTTGCGTTCTACTTGCTGCTGCAAGGATGCAACATATTGTTGCTTGTCTTCTTCCGATTGGAGGTTTTGAGATTGACCTGCATCAGTTGCATAACCCAATGCAGTTTTCAGCAGCGAAAGTTCTTCAGAATTTTTAGCCACCTTCGATTCGAGGAAGCCAACATAATCGGTTCGCTGGTTTTGGCTGAGCTCCTCAACTTCCCAAAATTGAGTTTTATGGTATTCGGTGTATTCAGTGTCTAATTTTTCGAGTGCTTTTTCTTTTGCTTTTAGCTGAGTAATCAATGTAATTATTGCTTGCTGTTTTTCTTCTTCAGAATCAAATTCTGTGTTTTTCACTTCTTTGAGCGTTTGCTGTAACTTAAGCACTTCGTCTTTTTTAAGTGCAATAGCGTTTTGCAATTCATCTTTCTCAAGCAGGCTGTATCTTGTCTCGAGAATTTCTGCCAACATATCAGCATTGAAGGTTCCGGGTTGTTCTTCTTTTGTAACTGAAGCAATGTCGGGTGACATTCGCTTCATGAATCGGAACACGCAATTGTCATCGTGCATGAGTTGGTAATCAACATCTTGAATTCCCAACAATGAAATGAGCATTTTGTCGCACAATTCTTCGCCATCAAACATTACTTTAAAAATATATTCTTGATTAGGCGGCAGTTCGTGATAGGTGAAAAATCCCTTTTTATCTATCGGCTCCTTGTGAATGATATTGTCGTTTTCATCCATGTAGTAAACCACCAGGCCGCTTGGCAGTTCTTCTTCTTTTTCGGTGTAGCGCACTTGCCATTTGACTGCTTTTTCAGGAATTTCATTGTTTTTCAACACAATCACTTCTTTTTCTTGCTGCACCAACGCCAGTGCATTGTTTAACGTTAATTGCAATTGAGTGAGTTCCTGCTCTTTGTTGGCTATTTGTTGTTGCATCACTGTAATAGCTTGCTGCTTTTCTTCTTCGGTTGGAAATTCAGTTTTTTCGACTTCTTTCAGTGTTTCACGCAAATTTTCCAATTCATATTGCTTGGCCTCTATTTGCATCTGCAACGTTTCTATGTCGAGTGCTTCATCCTTTTCAGCAAGTTCTGTTTCGGGTAGTACCATTTCTACATCATCCCTTGCAAAGAGTTTAAGCTTCATGCCAATCACTCTTTGCTCTTTTTCAGTCACTTTTTGCTCCAAGTCTAAGATTTCTGCACGAAGTTCTTCGTCCACCTGTATCACAGCATCATCCACAGCTTTCTTTAGCTCAAGTCGAAGCACAGTAAGTTCAGTTTCTTTTTCTTTTACCTGATTTTCAAGTGCTGCGAGTGCTGCCATTGTTTGCTCATCAACTTCTATTTCAGGATCCTTCGTTTCCATAAGCTTCATTTGCAACTGGATGAGTTCTTCTTCTTTTTCGCTTACTTCTGCACGCTTTTCGCGCAATGCCAAAGCGGTGGCTTCATCCATTTGCATGATGGCCACGTCAACGGCATCCATCAATTCCAAATTGAGTAACTCTAATTCTTCTTCTTCTTTTGCCATTCGTTCTTCTGGAGATGCGTCTTCACTGAGACGCTCATAAGTTTTATCGGTAAGCATTGCAGCGTGTTCCTGGGCATCTTTCAAATCCAATTTCATATAATTGATTTCTTCTTTCGCCTCCTGAATTTGTGCTTTGAGGCCTTCGGCTGCTTTACGATTTTTTTTGTTAGGGTATGCCATAGCCACATCTTCGGCTTCTTTCAAATCAAGTCGGAAATTGGTAAGCTGCTCTTCTTGTTGCTCTACCTCCTGTTTCAACTGTTTAATGTGTTGCAGGTTTTGTGCTTCCACTTTTTCCAGTTCCATCAACTGGGCAGCATCTTCGGCTTCGAGCAAAGTTGCCCTTATAGATATAATTTGCTCTTCTTGTTGCCTGATGTTTTCTTGCATCTGCTCAATGTCTTTTTTTGTTTGTCCTTCCTCCAAATCTTCATCGGGCACGAGAATTACCGTATTGTACACATCTTCGAGCGCCATTTTGAGCATATTGAGCTGCTGTTCTTTTTCTTTGAGTATATCGTTCATTTGTTCGAGGTCGTGTAGCTCGGCATTTGAAAGCAGTGGGGCAAGCATGCCCAATGTATCCACTTTATTGGCCACAGTGATGAAGGCCTTTTTAATTTCCGCCACATCCATCGTATCATAATCGAGAAAAGTAGCTACATAAATGTCTTTCTCTCCCAAACCGAAGGGTTGTATTGATGCATAATAGCCGCGTTTGCCGTTGGCGGCAATTACGAACGAAACTTCATCATCGGAGGTATTGATAGGGTAACCGATATTGACCGGCTCTGACCAGGTACTGTCTTCCGTATTCAAAGTGGATTTGAAAATATCAAAGCCTCCAATGGAATTGTGTCCCTGCGATGCAAAATAAAGTTCTTTGCCATTCGGATGAAGGTAAACCCGCTCTTCGTCATAGGGCGAATTGATTTTCGGCCCCAGGTTTACCGGCTCGCTCCACTTGAAATTTTCTTTACGTTTGCTCATGTAAATGTCGCTGTAGCCAATTCCGCCAGGGCGGTCAGAGGTAAAGAAAATGGCAGTTTCATCATGCGAAAAGCAAGCTGACGACTCGTGGTGTGCAGAATTGATACCTTTTAAATATTTCGGGGCACCCCACTCCCCTTTTTCCAAGTAGGACAGGTAGATGTCGCCATTGTCAGAATCACGGTAAACAAACATTTTTTTTCCATCGTTTGATAGGCCGATAATGGCATCATTGGTCTTTTTGTTGAAGCGGTTGTGCATGCGTTCTGCTTTCCTCCAGTGGCCGTTTACTTTTTTGGCTATGTAAATATCTTCGTAATAGCCCGCGTCAATTTCTGCCAATTTACCTCCCCGTGTGTCTTGCCTCCTTGATGTAAAAAACAACATGGATTCATCTCCAGAGATATAGGGGTCATAATCAGGGTATTCGGAATTGATGGAGTCGCCCATGTTCTCAATGTAAACACGAATGGGTCTTTCGATGATGTCCGTAGCAGTTTCGCATTCTGTAATGCCTTTTTTGCACATCGCTATACCTTGCTCTACCTGCTGGCGAGAAAGCAAATGCCCATGGCTTGTAGGAGATTTTCTTCCTGCCCTTTTAAAAGCTCTAATGCTCTTCTGATACATTTCGATTGAACCATCGAAATTGTCATTAATTTGGTATGCTTTGGCAAGGTAGTAAGTGATAAGCTTATCCACTTTGCGGCTGTGAAGATAGGCGCGCTCAAGGTAGTGAACCGCCATGTTTTTCGATTTGCGCCCGAGCAAATAACATTGCCCGATCTTGAAGTTCACATAAGAATTATCAGGATGTGCATTAAACGCTTTCAAATATTCTTGCAATGCGTCTTCGTATTTTTCGGGGCCATGCGCAAAATAACGGTTGCCTTTTTTAATGGCTTTTTCGGTTTTGGGATCGAGTTTTTTATCATCTCTTGTATGACGTGTTTCAAAATGCTTTACTGTATCGGCACTTGAGGTATCGGTTTGCTGAGCAACCACTTGTATGCCAACTGCAAAAAGAAAAACAGTAAATGATATTTTGGATAAAAGCTGCATCACACCACTCAACTTACAAATCTATAAAAATTCAGTGGTAACTCGATAGTAATCCTGTCGCATCAATTTCCAGCACACTTGCTGGCTCAAACGTCCATCGGACGTTTGCCCTGGGTTAAATGCTTTTGTTAAGTTCAACCTGAAGGTACTTTGAAAGAAGTTTCACACCAATATAAAAAGGGATTGTATCAACTAAAGCGGCAACTAACTTAAAAATATAACCAGATAGAATAAAAATCATCAGTTGACTGAAAAGAGTTTTTTCTGTGCTAACAGGTAGTGCGTTTGCGTAAAAATGGGTGATTAAAATTACGGCTACCGAGTCAATTAATTGACTGAGCAGCGTGGAGCCATTATTGCGCAGCCAAAGGTGTTTCCCGTTAGTCAATTTTTTCAGGTAGTGAAATACGTGCACATCGCAAAACTGAGCGGTTAGATACGCAATCATCGAAGCGGCAGTAGCTCCAAAAGTCAGTTTTTGCACTTCGAAAAACACCCTGCCGTCAGCACCTTCGGGGGGAAGTCCTGTTTCGGGTAAAATTTCGGGTTGTGGAGGCAAAATTCCGCCAAGCCATAAAATAAAAATGACCCATAAATTTAAAAGAAGGCCAACCCAAACGACCGTGTTTGCACGTCTTCTTCCGTATAGTTCGCTGATGAAATCAGTGCATAAAAATGTGATTGGATAAGGCAAGACGCCAACGGCCACAATGAATGGAATTTGCATTCCAAAAGCCGAAAAAGACAAGTCAATGAACCGTGAGATGCCCAAAATGTTGAGCATGGTGAGTGATCCGAGAAACAAACCTGCAAGAATGAGAAAAACGGTTTCCCTGCGTTTTTGAAGTATGGTGTTTTGCGAATCAAACATGAACTACGCAACTACAAAATTACTTCTTTAGCTTGTCTTTAAAGACCTTTCTGAATTTGTCAAGTTTGGGTTGGATGACAAACTGGCAATAGGGTTGATTGACATTTAAATCAAAGTAGTCCTGGTGATAGTTTTCAGCTTCATAAAATTTATCAAAAGACGCGATTTCAGTAACTATCGGGCTGTCCCAAGCACCAGATTCATTCAGCTTCTTCTTGTATTTTTCGGCTAATTGTCTTTGCTCTTCGCTGTGGTAAAAAATTGCAGAGCGGTATTGCGTGCCCACGTCATTGCCCTGTCGGTTTAATGTAGTTGGATCATGCGTTTTCCAGAATACTTCGAGCAATTCATCAAAAGAAATTGTATTAGGATTGTAAGTGATTTGACATACTTCGGCATGGCCTGTGGTTCCGTTGCAAACTGCTTTGTAAGTAGGATTATCTACAAATCCACCTGAATAGCCTGAAACCACTTTTTCAACACCTTCCAATTCCTGAAAAACGGCTTCAATGCACCAGAAGCAGCCTGATCCAAAAGTAGCCAGCATATTCATGTCAAGTTCTGGATTGCTTTCCGAATTTTGAGGTGACTCTGTTTTCTGCTCATTTGACTGCGCACACGAAATTGTGGAAAGAGAAATAATCAAGCAAATGGAAATGGCTTTAAGCATAAAATATTACAAAAGCCCCTGCAAAGCACGGGAGCTAAAGGTTTGCGGAGGAAGAGGGATTCGAACCCCCGGTACCCTTTCAGGTACGCTGGTTTTCAAGACCAGTGCATTCAACCGCTCTGCCATTCCTCCGAGGCAAAAGTAAAACTTCTTTGAATATATGAACTTAATTTTTCATCCGTTTGAAGCCACAAACGTGTAGTTTGAAGTTCATCTGTAGCCGTTCAATAAATTTACATAACATAAACTTTTGTTTTTCGTATTTTTGTGTTGATGAAGAAAYTAACAGTTTTTTTGTTTGTTTTTTTAGTWGCGTTTTCCGTTTCTGCGGAAAAACTCAAGGCCTATTTTGCTTATTGCACTTTTAATTCACCCCAAAGTGGCCCTTATGTGGAAACCTACCTTTCGATAATGGGCAATTCAGTGGCTTATCAACTTGCGGAATCAGGCATCAWGCAGGGCAGYATTGAGGTAACATTTGTTTTCAAACAGGATGGAGAAGTTAAAAATTTCAAGAAATACAAYCTGCTCAGTCCYGAAGTTTCCGATTCGGCAAAAGCTTATAAAAACTTTATAGACCAGCAACGCATTTCGCTACCTAATGGMGCTTACGAACTCGAAATTCAAATTAAAGACAACAATACTGATGACAAGCCCTTCCGGGTGTTTCAGGAAGTAGTAGTTGATTATCCCGATAACAAAATTACAATTTCAGATATTGAACTTTTCGAATCACATAAAGAAGCTAAAGAGCAAACCATGCTGACCAAAAGCGGATATGACTTGGTGCCTTATGTATCTGATTTTTATCCCAAATCTGTAGATAAAATTTCGTTTTATGCAGAAATTTACAACACACATAAGATTTTGGGAAATGATGAGCCATACCTGCTTAATTTTTACATCGAATCTTATGAAACAGGGGTCATTGTCAATAATTTGCGAAGTTTTAAAAAACAAACAGCAAAACAAGTGAACGTGCTATTGAATAAATTTAATATAAACAACTTACCATCAGGAAATTATAATCTTACTATTGAAGTTAAAAATAAAACAAATCAACTGCTGGCAAGTAAAAAGCTTTTCTTCCAAAAAAGCAACCCCGATTTAAAAATAAAAGCAGAAGACATTGCCCGACTCGAAACCGCAAGTTCATTTGTTGAAAGCATCACTGATAAGGAAAAACTCCGCTCGAACATCGGTAGCCTGGCCCCCATTTCCACCGAAATAGAGCGTAATTTTCAGGAGCATCAGTTAAAAAATGCAGACATCAGATTGATGCAGCAGTACTTTTTGAGTTTTTGGCAAACGCGAGATCAACTAAACCCAGGTAGTACATGGCGTAAATACAAAGATAATGTGGACAAAGCGCAGGAATTATTTGCCACATCAATCAAAAACGGTTATGAAACCGACAGAGGAAGGATTTACCTGCGGCATGGCGTGCCCAATACTGTAATTACGCGTGACAATGAGCCTTCTTCTTATCCTTACAAAATATGGCACTATTACAAAGCAGGCAATCAATCAAATGTAAAGTTTGTGTTTTATAACCCAGATTTGGTTTCGAATGATTACGAATTGCTCCACTCAAACTTGCGTGGCGAAGTGAACGATTACCGCTGGCAATACCGTTTGCAAAATCGCAATACACCCAATACCAATCTTGATGAAGAGAAAGGCATTGACCATTTTGGCAACCGCCCTGAGGATTATTACAACACACCACGCTGATTGAATTTTGTTTAACGCCCACTAATTTCCATTTTTGCCGTTTCTGCCATTATGCCCAAAGTTGCTGTCGTCATACTTAATTGGAATGGGAAAAAGTTTCTCGAAAAATTTCTTCCCACTGTCATCAAGTTCAGTAAAAAAGATGCTGAAATTGTAGTGGCCGATAATGCTTCGAATGATGATTCAGTTGCTTTTCTGAAGAATAACTTCCCGGAAATAAACATCATCGAATTATCTGAAAACTATGGCTTTGCCGGCGGCTACAACAAGGCATTGCAGCAAATTGAAGCAACTTATTATGTGCTGTTAAATTCAGATGTAGAAGTTACCGAAAACTGGATAAACCCGGTAGTTGAAATAATGGAACAAGACGCATCGGTTGCTGCCTGCCAACCCAAAATCCTGTCTTACGTTGAGAAAAGCAAATTCGAATACGCTGGCGCGGCAGGCGGGTTTATTGATCAATACGGCTACCCTTTTTGCAGGGGCAGGGTTTTTCTAACAACTGAAACAGATAGCGGTCAATATGATAACGAATGCGAAATATTCTGGGCGACAGGCGCTTGCTTGTTTATTAGGTCAGGATTATTCCACAAAGCATCCGGTTTCGATGCTGATTTCTTCGCGCACATGGAGGAAATTGACCTGTGCTGGCGCCTGAAGAACATGGGCTACAAAATCATGTACTCACCCCATTCTACTGTTTATCACGTTGGCGGAGGCACACTGCCCAAAACCAATCCGAGAAAGACCTACCTCAACTTTAGAAACAACCTGATGATGTTGGCTAAAAACCTGCCTTCTTCCCTCCTATTCCCTGTGCTTTTTTCTCGATTAATACTCGATGGTATTGCGGGGTTGAAGTTTTTGATTGCCGGGCAAGTGCCTGACTTTTTTTCCATAATCAAAGCGCATTTCAGCTTTTATTTTTCCATTGGAAAAACAGCAGGAAAAAGAAAGCAAATCAACCCAAAGCATTTGCCTTCTGGTATTTACACTAAAAATCTTGTAGTTGAGTATTACTTGAAAGGCAGGAAATTTTTCACTCAGCTTTCTGGAAGCTTTCGATAGCAAGCCGGTACGAATCCAACCCAAAACCCAAAATCACTCCCTTGCAGTTGGTAGACAGCAAAGATTTGTGGCGAAACTGCTCTCTTGCATGAGTATTGGAAATGTGCACTTCAATTACGGTCGTATTAATGGCCTTTACCGCATCGGTAATGGCCACGGAAGTATGCGTGTAACCGCCTGCATTTAAAATAATGCCTTCGTAACTAAAACCAACCTCATGCAACTTATTGATTAGTTCGCCTTCCACATTGCTTTGGTAATACTCGAGTTCAATGCTGTTGTATTTCTCTTTTAATTGCTTGAAATATGCTTCGAAAGATGTTTCCCCGTAAACGTTTTTTTCACGTGTTCCGAGCAAATTCAGGTTGGGGCCGTTGATGATGATTATTTTCATGTTTGGTTATCGGGTTTATTGCAATCAAATGTATAAAACATCTTTTCAATGCACTTTACACGAACTTGGAGTAAAATTAACCGTTTTAAGGCTCACAGCAGCAAATCCTCCCTAAGTTTTTCCGTCATGCAAGTCCAATGCTATGTATATTCGTAAATTCGTACACATTCGTAATTCGGTAATTTTTGGACTGGAAATCTTCCATAAACGGCTTCAAAGCCTACCTTAAACTCGAGCGATCTTTATCTGAAAATTCGGTGGAGGCTTACTTGCGTGACATAAACCGATTTTCCGAGTTTCTCGAATGCAAAAAACTCAAAGTTGCTCCTGAGAAAATAAAATTCGAGCAACTTAAAAATTTCATCAAATGGCTCAACGAACTGGGCATGAGCGCTACTTCACAAGCACGCATGACTTCGGGTTTGAAGGCCTTTTTCAAATACCTTTTGATGGAGGACTTAATAAAAGATGACCCTACACAATTGCTTGAAACACCAAAAATAGGCCGCAAGCTGCCTGAAGTGCTTTCGATACAAGAAATTGACCTGCTTATTGCCGCCATAGACCTCAGTACTCCAGAAGGAACACGCAACAAAGCCATATTGGAAGCCATATACAGTTGCGGACTGCGTGTCTCGGAGTTAATAACCCTCAAAATATCTGATATTTTTTTCGATGAAGGCTTTGTGAAAGTTACGGGAAAAGGCAACAAACAACGGCTCACGCCCATCGGCAGCGTGGCGCTGAAACACATCGAAATTTATCGCAATGAAATCCGCTGCCACCTCCAAATAAAAAAAGGACATGAGGACATTTTATTCTTGAATAGAAGAGGTGCGCAGCTCACCCGTGTGATGATTTTCACCATTATTAAAGATTTAGTGGAAAAAGCGGGCATCAAAAAAAACATTAGCCCGCACACTTTTCGGCACTCGTTTGCCACGCATTTGATAGAAGGCGGTGCCGACCTGCGTGCAGTGCAGGAAATGCTCGGCCACGAAAGCATCACCACCACCGAAATATATACCCACCTTGACCGCGAATACTTGCGTGATGCGATTATTCAATTCCATCCCCGTTCATGAATTGAGACTGATTATTTTGTTACTTTGGTTCGAATTTTCGTTTGCAAATCTGTTATTCCAAACAAAGTGAAAAACCTCTTTCCATTCTTGCTGCTTTTCCTCACTACCATTGTAAATGCCGCTGAACCCCAA
This sequence comes from Flavobacteriales bacterium, assembly GCA_002746335.1. Classification (GTDB taxonomy): domain Bacteria; phylum Bacteroidota; class Bacteroidia; order Flavobacteriales_H. Next base: position 44,967 of record NVWW01000015.1, read on the forward strand.
ACTCTTATCATTAAAGAAAATGATGCAGTTGATTATTATTCTTTGGGGCAAAAATCAATTTTACTGGAGGATGAAAACCACGAACTTTCTTTCGAAGATGTCAATAAAGGATTAATTGAAGAAAAAGGTATTCAACTCACTGAAGAAATCTCCAACCTAGATTTGACAACATCAGCGTATTGGGTGAAATTCAGCATCAAAAATGAATCTTCGGAAACGAAAAGATTCCACCTTGAAGTTGCACGCCCGGTCACCAACAAGGCAGATTTGTATATCGTGAGGAAAAATGACGAAATGAAAATTATTAAGCATGGTGATGGCTTACCTTTTGATAACCGCGAAATCAGGCATCGAAAAATCATCTTTCCCATTGTCTTAAAGCCAAATGAAGAAAATACGTGCTACCTGAACCTTGCCAGTGATGGCGAAGTAATTACCCTGCCCATCAAACTCTGGAACACAGATGCACTGGAAGAACGTGACTATGCTGAACAGTTCACTTTCGGAATTTATTTCGGCATTTTGCTTTTCGTTATCATCATTTACTTCTTCTTTTTTATCGCATTGCGCGATAAGTCATTCAAGTATTACGTACTCTATGTAGCCAGCCTGCTGCTCATGCAATTTTCCATTGATGGCTTGGCTTTCCAGTACTTTTGGCCGTTCTCACCGTGGATAGGAAACCACGCTGTTTTGATTTTCTCGTGCCTCACTATTCTTTTCGTTTTGAAGTATGCACAGGCGTTTATGAAAATCAAAGACAACCTACCTGTTTACAACAAAATTTTCAATGTGTTTATTCTTTTGTCAGCTATCTGCGTTGCGCTTTCGTTTACCAGCGGGACTCTTTATTCCTTCGTTTTCCCTGCTGCCAATGTGTTGGGTTTTTTAAGCACAATTTTTATTTTGGCTACCATTTTTGCTTGTTCGCGCAAGCAAATTCACATTTCAGGTTTTTTTACTGCCGCTTTCGTTGCGCTCATCATAGGCGCTATTCTATTCATTTTGGGCAATTTCAATTTGGTGGAAAACAACATCTTTTCAGAACATGGGCTGAAGTTCGGATCTGCATTTGAAGTGATTTTTCTTTCGCTCACAATGGCCAATAAATACCGTGAAATTCAACAAGAAAAAGAAGATGCGCAAGCAGAATCCATATATCGGCTGGAAGAAATCAACAAAATGAAAGAAGATCAAAATATTGAACTCGAAAGGCAAGTGAAAGAACGCACCGCAGAGGTGGTTCATCAAAAGGAAGAACTTGAAGAAAAGAACAAAGAAATCATGGATAGCATCAATTATGCGAAAGGAATTCAAGATGCTATTTTGCCACCTGATGAATTTATCGAAGAATACCTTCCTGATAGTTTTGTGTTATTCAAGCCGAAAGATGTGGTATCGGGCGATTTCTATTGGATAGAGAAAGCCCCCCTTAATCCCCCCATTGGGGAGAAACCTAATGACAAAAATGGAACAAATGAGCCCGAATACTTTTCTTCTGATCCCGCTATGTATGAAAAACTCAAAGAGAGAGCCGAATCTTTCCGAAACCAACCAACAGAAGCCGAGCGAATTGCATGGGAGTTGTTAAAAGGAAACCAAACAGAATTTCATGTCAGAAGACAACACATCATCGGCCAGTTTATTGTTGACTTTGTGAACATCAAAACAAAAACTGTGATTGAAATTGATGGCGATATTCATGATTATCAAAAAGAAGAAGATGAACAAAGAACCAAATGGTTAAAGGAGAAAGGGTTTGAAGTAATTCGGTTCAAAAATGAAGAGGTAATTGGCAATCCAGACGGATTTATTCAAAAAGTAAAGGAAAACTTAGAGAAAAAGAATAAAAAAGTCCTCCCCAATGGGGAGGATATAGGAGGGGCTGTTGTTTTCTTTGCCGTTGCGGATTGCACGGGGCATGGGGTTCCTGGCGCATTTGTGAGCATGGTAGGCGCCAACGGGCTTCATCGCTGCCTTAAAGAACACAGACTCACCGAACCAGCTAAAATTCTCGACAAACTCACCGAACTCGTTGAAGAGACATTTCGCCAAAGAAAGGATGGGATGGACATTGCTCTTTGTGCTTTGGAAATGAAAAATGGCAAGGGCAAGTTGGATTATGCAGGAGCCAACAATTCTTTGTATTTTATTAGAAATGGCGAGCTGCACGAAACAAAACCCGACAAACAACCTATTGGGGCTTACGATCACCGCCAATCATTTACCAATCACACTACTGAGTTGCAAAAAGACGATACCATTTATGTTTTTTCCGATGGCTACCCCGACCAGTTTGGCGGACCAAAAGGAAAAAAATTCAAATACAGAAAACTCAGAGAATTGCTGCTTTCCATTCAGGATAAAACCATGAATGAACAAAAAGAAATTCTCGACCACACCATCGAAGATTGGATGGGGGACGAACACGAGCAAATTGACGATATTTGTATCATTGGTGTGCGGATATAATTCAATCTAATTTTACATTTAGCAATATCTTCAGTATTTTTCCAACATGAAACTGTTGTATAAATATTTGTTTGCTGGTAGTTTAATGCTATCTACATCAGGTCTTTTTGCTCAGGATCAACGAAGCCGAACTATTGACTCACTCGAATCAGTTTTAAAATACGCAACGGAGCGCAGCAAAGAAAAAATTGATTTGATGAACGAACTGAGCAAAGAATACAAATTAACAAATCCGAATAAAGCACTTGAATACGGAAAAGCCGCGCTCTCATTGGCAGAAAACACCAATTATAAAAACGGTATGGCATTTGGGTTGAGCTATACAGGGCAGATTTACAACAAAAAAGGCGAGTACGAAAAGGCCATTAATAATTTCCTCCAGGCACTCGAGCTGTTCGAAGAATTAGGTAACAACAAGCAAATGGCTTTTCGCTATAATGACATTGCCGTTATTCACTGGAACCAAGGCGATTACGAAACTTCGCTTGAGAACGTATTCAAAAGTTTGAACCTTCACGATGAAATCGGAAACAAAAAGGGAGTTGCCTATTGCTACAATGGTATTGGTGTTTTAAAAGGCGAGCAAGGCAAGCACAAAGAAGGGTTGGTTTATCTCGAAAAGAGCTTGGAAATCTACAAGCAAATTGACGACAAGGCAGGCATTGCAGATGACCTACACAATATGGGCGAATTCCAAATCCAACTCAATGAATTTGAAAAAGCCATTGAATACCTCAACCAAGCACTCAAGCTCAGCGAAGAACTCAGTGACCAACAAAGCATTTCCGACTGTCTAAACAATCTTGGTGTCGTATACTCCAAACAAGGTAAATATGAGGAAGCTATTACACACAGCCGAAGCAGCTTGGCCATAGCCAAAGAAATTGGGGCGAAAAAAGACATTATGCTGGCCTATTCAAATCTGTCAGAGACCTATGCCAAGCAGCACAAATTTGAATACGCTTATGAATACTACCACATGTATGCTGAAATGAAAGATAAACTATACTACAGCAATCAGGTAAGCAAAATAGAGGCGAAATTTGACAAAGAAAAAAGAGAGCATCAAATGGAAATCTGGAAGAAAGAAAAAGAACTGGAAGAGTATAGAGCGACTGTTGCCAAATACATTGCGGTGGGCCTCGTGTTGTTTTTAGGTGCTGTTCTTTTCATTTTATACAGACGCTACCGTCAAAAGAAAAAAATAAACAAAGAGTTGGAGGTAAAGAATGAAATCATAGAAGAAAAAAACCGTGAAATCACCGACAGCATAAACTACGCTCAGCGCATCCAACAAGCCATTCTTCCTTCTAATGAATTCATAACCAAAAATTTGCCCGATTCTTTCGTTTATTACAAGCCAAGAGATATTGTAAGCGGTGATTTTTACTGGATGACAAAAGTGGATGATATTGTCATTTTTGCTGTGGTGGACTGTACCGGCCATGGCGTGCCCGGAGCGTTCATGAGCATGATTGGCAATGAAAACCTCATACAGATTGTAACCGACAGGATGGTAACAAGCCCATCGCATGCGCTCTCACTATTAGACAAGCGCGTGAGCAACACCTTTAAATCACAAGATGAGCAAAGCATCAAGAACAAAGACGGTATGGACATGGCGCTGTGCGCATTTCACAAGCGGACAAAAAAGGTTCAATTCGCTGGCGCCAGAAGGCCCTTGTGGGTGGTTCGAAATGGTGAAATAATAGAATACAAGGCAACCAAGCTTTCTATTGGCGGAACAGAAACAGGAGATAAAATTTTTGAAGACCATGCTATCCAATTGGAAAAGGGGGATGTTATATACCTTTTCTCTGATGGTTACCCTGACCAATTTGGCGGGCCAAAAGGCAAAAAATACATGCTCAAAAAGTTTAAAGAATTAATATTGAGTATAGCTGAAAAACCCATGAAGGTGCAGTCACATATATTGGAACAAGAATTCAACAACTGGAAAGGACAGCACCAGCAGGTGGACGATATTTTAGTGATGGGAATTAAGGTTTGAGATGAAATTAAAACTCTTCCTTTTCTTTTTTCTGGCCTTTTTTTCACTGAAACATTTAGCACAAACCATTACTACAACTGATTGGCAGCAACTCGTGCCTTCAGAAAACCTTCCTTTGGAAATTCAAGCTCGAAACTCCAACAACAACCTCGATTTGGTGAAATACCGCAAACGCTACTACTTTGCTTTTAGAACTGCCCCTCTTCATTTCGCTTCCAAAAAGACAAAACTCTACATCGTCAGTTCCGATGATTTGAAAAACTGGCAATACGAAACCGAATTTCACATGGGGAATGATTTACGCGAACCCCGATTTATCATTTACCACGACACGCTTTTCTTTTATTTTTTCGAGGGAGGTAAAAACATATTCAAATTTCAGCCGAGGCATGTTTGGGCAACATGTTTTGCCAATGGCCATTGGCTGCAACCCAAAAACATGGGTATGGATGGTTATGTGCCCTGGCGTATTCGCGAAAGAAGTGACACACTCTATCTTTCGGCTTATTATGGAGTAAATCTATACAAAAGCACACACAGTGCAGACTTACGACTGTTTTACAGCACCAATGGCCTGGATTGGAAAAAACTGAGCGATGAGCCGCAAATTTCAGGCACAGGCGGTGAAGAAGGCGAATTTATTTTTGATAAAGACGGAAATCTTTGGGGAACTGTGCGACTTGAAGGCGAAGGTGGCATTATTGTGCATGCACATAAAGACAGTATTGGTTGCTGGCAAAAGAAACACACACCATACAAATACGACAGCGCTCTGCTTTTTGAACATGATGATGAAATTTACCTCATTTCAAGAAGGAATTTGGATGGCACAGCAGCCAAAGCATGGAATTGGCTCCCCCACCCTATTCGCCAGAAATATAACCTGTTGCGCTATTCATTCACCAATAAAAAAACCGCGCTGTTTCGTTTTAACAAAGAGAAAATGGAAATAGAATGGGTAATGGATTTCCCAAGCACGGGAGATACCGCTTTTCCTGCCATAGCGCAGTACGGAAAAAACTCCTACGCGTTGATGAACTACTCGAGCGATTTTAACAAACGTCCTAAGAACTGGTTTAGCGGACAATTGGGTAAAACCTATATTTACTGGACAGTGTTGAGTTTTGATGATTGAAAATTGAAATGTTGGGGCTTTTTACTGTAACGGTCTTAGTATAAATCATTTTCAATTTCCCAATTTGCTAATTTCCTGAAAGGACCCACATAAAAGTACTCTATTTCGGGATCAATAAACCGAATATCTACAGAAATAGCAGAAACACTATACGCTCCTTTCAGTTCTTCCTTGGTCACGCATAACTTTTTATCTGACCAACGAAAAAACCACAGTGATTTCCATTGCCGAACAACCCCATGGAATCCCTTTCGGCCACCATAATTGTCCCTGCAGGGGGTTCTATACTTTTGAAGTTCGAAACAAACTCCTTTTTATTAGAGGTTCCCTAAACATGTACAAATATTGATTTTAGCCGTTTCCAAAAAATCTTAATAAGTGAATAAAAATAAGTGAGAATGAACCCTCCTGCAATTACTGGTGTAGTGTAAGGAAGCAACCAGGCTAAAATTAGAGTTATATTAACCAGTAAGATTGCCGGAATTGTTTTGGCCTGACTCCGAATCATATAGGGCATCGGGTAAGGTATAAACATGGATATTGTATTCATCAGAAAGATCATCACCAAAGGCCAGGCAGGATTGAAACTAAACATATCAGCCAATAAAAGAACAAAAAGCAAATGACGAATTAGCTCATTTGTAGGCGATCCCATTCCATCGACCTTAGAGGGGGAAAGTCTGGAAACTGACCGTATCAAAATTGCGGCAACAGCAACTAAACTAATGAGGCCACAAATCAAACTGTAATGCATTCCAATAACCATAACAAGGATCGTATGGGAAATGGCATCGCAAACATTGTCTAATCTGGCTCCAAAATCGCTCTTAATATTCAGCTTGACGGCAAGTATGCCATCTAAATCATCCATGATATTGTTATAGATAATCAAAGGGATAATGAATTGGAAGCTATCTTCTCGAAACAGCAATACCAAAGGGAGAACACCAAGGATGGAGACAATATTCGGTAAGTTTTTATAGATGATTTCTCTAAAATATTTTGACATGATATAATATCATCTGTTCAACAGTATATGTATCTCTTTTGGAAAGAGAAGCTCATATCTTAAAATGCTGCAATAGTCATCAATTCATCGCTACTTTTAGAACTTAGTTCAGTTAGCCGGTCGAAGCAAAAAAAAGTGATTTGTCAACTCAGGAAAAGTATAGTTAAAAACTGCGGGAATACCTGTAATCCAAGGATTACAGAGACGGAGACCAAAATATGACAGTTGCCCGACAACCGGAAGGACTTGCAGTGGTTTGGGAACGATTTTTTTCCATTTTCTAATGGATTCACAACCCATCTGCAAAAGATTATATGGCAAATTCTTTTCAATTTGAACAACACTCAAA
>NVWW01000016.1 GCA_002746335.1 Flavobacteriales bacterium
AATAAAGCTCCATTTTCGGTTTTCGAACATCACTCCGAAATTCACCACTGCCCAGATAATGATTACCGCCCCTAACATTTTTACCGGCAGGGCCCATCCTTCGCTCGCAAATAAAAACACAGAAGCACCGGAGAGTGTGATGATAAACTGAAAAAGCACATATATATTCAACCCTTTGTGTAATTCAGTGCTGAATTTTCGATAGGTTGATTTGTCAACAGGTAGTGGAGCTTGAAACCCGCCAGCATATTCAGGCAGCCAGCCGGGTGGCTTTAATAACACCCTGATCTTATCCAACCCTTTGGCTATTTTCATGTAATCGTACATTAGCTTGAAAGGAGCGAAATGCGCATAAACAGGGTTCCAGCTTTTAATCGAAACCGTAATGCCATAGGTTGGTTTTTCTTCTTCAACCTGAAATGTACCGAACATTTTGTCCCAAATGATGAAAACACCGGCATGGTTTCGATCAATGTATTTGGGGTCTTTGCCGTGATGTACACGATGGTGCGAAGGCGTATTGAAAATGTATTCGAACCAGCCCAGTTTGCCAATGTGCTCAGTATGAATCCAGAATTGGTAAACCGTTACCAATCCGTTTATTAGCACAAAAAACACCGTATCAAAACCGATAAACGCCAATGGCAGGTAGAAGAAAAATGTAAAAACCGTTTGAAAGGCCCCTTGCCGCAGTGCAACCGACAAGTTGTAATCTTCACTTTGGTGATGTACCACGTGTCCACCCCAAAACAGGTTGACTTGGTGACTCATTCGATGTGCCCAATAGTAACAAAAGTCAGCGCCAACAAACAAAAGGACAGCCGTTAACCAAGTTCTCTCGACATTTAGCTGTGCAAAATTTTCATAAACCAATTGATAAATGGTGATGGTAAATAATTTCATAAAAATATGCGCTATCTGGTCGGTAATGCCGCAACCGATATTGGTGATGGCGTCATTGATGCGGTAGCTGCTGGTTTTTTGAAACCGCTCAATAATCAGCTCAACGCCAATGAGCAGGAAGTAAATAGGGATGGATAATACGATGGGGTTGAAATCCATTTTATTCTTTTTTAGAAAAAACAGGGCTGTTTTCTATTGGCCGCCTGCTGTGATGCACGGTTAAAATATCAATTTGAGTTTCGCTGACAATTTTATAGATGATTCGGTAATTACCAAGTATTAATTCACGGATACTTTCATCATTTAATTCTGGAACTATTCTTCCTGATTTAAGGTGTTTTTCTAAAATTTCTGCTCTTTCAAAAAACCGCTGTGTTTGAATTTTGGCATATTTCAATGAATCCTTCGCAATGAATTCGGCAATGTTACCGATGTCTTCAATAGCTTGGTCGGTCCAGTTTACTGCAACCATTTCTTCAACTGCCCTTTGGCTTGCTCGGTAGAATTTACCTGGCTTTTTTCCGATTGTTCCAGCCCGATTTCAATTTTTTGAAGCAAGATGATTCGGTCTAATAATTCCTCTAACGAAAACTCACTGGGTAGGTCATTGATGGTTTGCAATAGTTTTTCTTTGGTTATCATCTTCAGTAGTTTTCTCAAAGTTAATGAAAAGATTTCAAATCAATCTTTTCAATGCAAACTTCACAAAGTTCAGTTTTTTTGCATTGAAGGGTGCATATTTTTGTTTCACATCAAAAAGGAACGAGCGTGTCATCACAGGTTTTTTGTGTGAAAAAGTATCAAACCCGAATCGGCCATTGTAGGCGCCCATGCCGCTGTTACCCACTCCGCCAAAAGGCATTTCAGGCGAGGCCATGTGCATAATTGTTTCGTTGATACAAACCCCTCCAGAAGAAGTGTTGTCAATGATTTTCCTTCGCACGTTTTCATTGTTTGAAAAAAGGTATAGCGCTAAAGGCTTTTCTCGGTCATTAATAAAAGCAATCGCTTCATCCACATTTTCGTATTCGATGATGGGCAATATCGGTCCGAAAATCTCTTGCTGCATCACCTTTGCATCTGGCGAAACATTGTCAATAATGGTGGGAGCAATGTATCGTTGGCTTTCATCGCATTGTCCGCCAAAAATCACATCCCCATCAATTAAGTTCTTTATTCTGTTATAATGCCTGTCGCTGATGATGCGGCCCAAATCGGGGCTTTCAGCAGGGTTTTCGCCATAAAATTCGTTAATGGTTTCTTTCAGTTTTTCAATTAATTTTTGCTTGATGTCTTTGTGTACCAACAGATAATCAGGCGCTACGCATGTTTGACCTGCGTTGACGAATTTCCCCCAGCATAACCGTTTTGCTGTTACATCCAAATTAATGTCTTTATCAACAATGGTGGGGCTTTTGCCACCCAGTTCGAGCGTGCACGGGGCGAGTTGTTTGGCAGCAGCTTGATAGATAATTCGTCCGATTTCCGTGCCTCCCGTAAAGAAGATATAGTCCCATTTTAATTTGAGCAATTCGGATGTTTCAGGCACACCGCCTTCTACAACAGTCATAAATTCGGGATCGAAAAATTCATCTACCATTTTTTTAGCCACAGCTGAAGTATAGGGAGAAACCTCACTCGGCTTTAAAACAGAGCAGTTTCCTGCGGTCATTGCTCCCAATACAGGCCCAAAAAGATTCTTCACGGGGTAGTTCCATGGCGAAATAATCAGCGAAACTCCGAATGGCTCATAGTGAATACGACTTTTGCCGGGCATGAAAAACAGCGGAGTTTTTACTTTTTTTGGCTGCATCCACTTTCGGATGTTTTTCATATTGTGTTCAATTTCAGCAATCATAATACCGATTTCAGTGGCAAATGCCTCGGTTTTGGATTTGCGCAAATCTTCGTATAGCGCTTTTTCCAAATTTTCATGATGCTTATGGAACGCTTCTTTGAGATTTTTCAATTGTTTAATTCGGAATTCAGCGCTTTTGCTTGCGCCTGAATTGAAAAAATCACGTTGCTTGCGTACGATTTCTGCAAATGGGTTGCCTGAACTCACAGGTTGCTGAGGTTGGCTTTCAACCGTTTCAATGTCTTGAGTCATAATGAGTTGATTTTAGATTTCAAAGTTACGAATAAATGTTATGTACGCATAACAATTTCCTGAATAGAATGGTTATTTTTGTAAGCAAATGGAAGTAGGCGTATCAAAAAAAGACATTACCTGTTTTAAAAAAGGCGTGGGCATGTTCGGTTATGGCATGTATTTTCACAAGGTAAAAGGAATTGAAACCCGCCAATTTGTTCGGGCTTACGTTTTTAAAGCTCAAAATGGAAATAAAGTAGCCTATGTATGTGCTGAAATTCTTTCATGTACTATTTCGGTCAAAAAAGGTGTTATCAAGAAATTACAACGTAGCCATCCCAATCTCAATTATGATTATGATAATGTGTTGATTGCCGGAACGCACACCCACAGCGGCCCTGGCGGTTACACGCACTATGGGCTGTACAACATGTCTGTTCCTGGTTTTGTGCCCGAAGTTTACACCACTATTGTTGACGGAATTGTTGAATCAATTATCGAAGCTGACAATGCAGCAAAACCTGCTAGACTATACTTTGATAAAGGTGATTTTCCCAAAGAACAAGAGATTGCTTTCAACCGGTCAATAAATGCATACAATCGCAATGCTGATACGAAAGAATACGAAGAAAAAGAGCGTCACCTGGCAGTTGATCGAACTATGAAATTGTTGCGAATTGATGATTTGGATGGCAATCCAATCGGTTGCATCAATTGGTTTGGAGTTCATACCACTTCCGTGGGAAATGACTTGATGAAAATTTGTGCGGACAACAAAGGTTATGCGGCTGATTTCATGGAAGAAGATTTGGGAAGCAAACACTTCATTGCCGCTTTTGCGCAAGCCCCTTGTGGGGATATCAGCCCTAACTTTGTGTGGGATGCAAGGCGCAATCGTATGCGTGGAAAGCATGTTGATGACTATGAGAGCGCGAAATTCAATGGAAAACTTCAATTCGAAAAAGCTAAAGAAATCTTTGAAAAATCCACATCAAAAGAATTGAAAGTAAATGAAATTGATTTTGCTCATTTGAATGTGGATTTTTCCAACATTGCCGTTAATCCCGAATTTGCCAATGGGCATACAGGAAAGCGAACAGGGAGCGGCTGTTTGGGCGTGAGTTTTTTTGAAGGAACCACAGATGGTATGGGCATCAGCAAAGCGCTGGGATTCATGGCAAGGCGCATTATTTCAGGCATCCGCACTTATGAAACAATTAAGACGAATTTTGCTTCGCCCGAAGAGAGAATCCGCATTGTGGAAAAATACGAAGCGCAGGGCAAAAAGCACGTGTTAATTGAAACGGGTAACAGGCGTTTGATGGGTATCAAGGATTTGGAAAAACTGCCCATGCCCGGATGGGTTGATAAAACCACTCAAATCTTCAAAGAACAATACAAAAATGGCAGTTTAGCTGATAAACCTTGGGTGCCGGATGTATTGCCATTGCAAATCATCATTCTCGGAAACTTGGCGATTGCCGCAATGCCTTGCGAGCCGAGTACTGTATCTGGCTGGCGGCTGCGAAAAACCATTTTAGATGTGCTGAAAGAAAGGGGAGTGGAAGATGTCATCATTTCTCCCTATGCCAATGGCTACTGCGGATATGTTACAACGAATGAAGAATACCAGGAACAGTGTTATGAAGGGGGGCATACCATGCATGGCGAGTGGTCATTGGGTGGTTATCAAACAAAGTTCAAGGAATTGGCTTTTGAATTGCTTAAACCAAAAAACGATCGGGTTTTTGATTCAAAATCAACCGATGAATTTACGGAAGATGAGTTGAAAAAGCGGACTTTTAACGAATTCGCTTAGAAAGAATAACGCTAATTATCTGATAATTAGTATTTTCGAAATTCTGTAAATAAAAAATTATGGAAACAATCACCGCAACAGGCGCTATTGACGTGCTCAACCCCATCACGTTAGAAAAACTCTACGAAATAGAAGAAACAGAGCAGCCAAAAATTAACGAAGTGTATAAACGTGCTCGTGCGGCACAGCTTACAATTGCTGCTCTGTCCGTGAAACAAAGAGTGAAGGAAGTCCTCAAAATCCGGGATTATGTGATAGACAACCGCGAAAAACTCATCACTCAATTGATAAAGGAAACCGGCAAATCACGCACAGATGCCTACACTTCCGAACTGTTTGAAATTTGTGATGTAATTCACGTTTTTGCTAAAAAAGCTCCCAAGGTTTTGGCAGACCAAAAGGTTCCGACACCCATTGTTTTGATGGGCAAGAAATCCAAAATCATCTACCAGCCGCTGGGAACGATATTGATTATCCCGCCTTGGAACTATCCGATTTACCAGGGGTTGATTCCTTCGTTGCTGGCGTTTTTGGCGGGCAATGCGGTCATTGTGAAACCGAGTGAGCACACCCCGCTCAAAGGTTTGTTTGAAGAAATGTATGAGAAAAGCGGTTTCGTAAAAGATGCTATTCAAATTGTGTACGGTTCGGGCGTTACGGGACAACGGTTGATTGACAAGCGCCCCGATAAAATTCACTTTACGGGAAGTTGTCGTACGGGGAAAAAGATCATGGCACAGGCATCGCAATATTTGATTCCAGTTGATTTGGAACTGGGCGGTAAGGACCCGTCCATCATATTTGACGATGTGAATATGGAGCGTACTGTCAATGGCGTGATGTGGGGTGGATTTACCACCGCAGGGCAGTCGTGTACTTCCATTGAAAGGTGTTATGTGCAAGAAAATATTCACGACCAGTTTGTAAAGATGATTGTGGACAAAACAAAAAAACTGCGAGTTTCCACACCTGACCGCAACATCGAAGACCCTGCCGACTGTGATGTGGGTTGCATGACCACTGATTTCCAATGTACCATCATAGAAGAACACATCAAAGATGCAGTGGAAAAAGGCGCCAAAGTGCTATGTGGTGGTAGCAGGCCTGAAGGCACACGTCATTTTCCGCCCACCATCATTGTAGATGCGAACCACGATATGAAAATCATGACTGAAGAGACCTTTGGTCCCGTCATTCCCATCATGAAATTCACATCAGAGGAAGAAGCCATAAAGCTTGCCAACGACTCGCCCTATGGGCTAAGCGCCAGCGTGTGGTCAAAGGACTTACAAAGATGTGATAGGGTGGCGCGTGCGCTGGTAACGGGCAATGTGAGCATCAACAACCACATGCTCACCGAGGGCAACCCGCACCTGCCTTTTGGCGGGGTGAAGGAAAGTGGTTTCGGTCGCTATAAGGGTGATGCAGGGTTGCTAACATTCAGTAACAGCAAGTCAGTGCTGGTGGACAAGCAAAGCAAGCTCATTGAGCCGCATTGGTACCCGTTTACCAAAACCAAGTATCAACTGTTAGACGATATCGTTACCTCCTATTTCTCAAAATCGAAAAACTGGATCAAGTTTGCGAGCTCAGGGTTGAAATTGGACAGTATTGGGAATAAGGAACAAATCAAATGAGTAATATCCCAATTTAGGATGCCATAAATAGAAAATGGAATTAATATTAGTTCAAAAGAAGATATTTGAGATGCGTGGGCATAAAGTGATGCTCGATCGTGACCTAGCGGAACTTTACGGTGTTCCAACCAAATCGCTGAATCTTGCGGTAAAAAGGAACATCAAAAGGTTTCCTTCTGAGTTTATGTTTCAATTGACCAAAGAGGAGTTCGATACTTTGAGGTTTCAAAATGGAACCTCAAAGTGAGGAGGAACCCAAAATCAAGAAATGAGAAAACGGCTGAAGTTGGACAGTATTGGGAATAAGGAGAAGATTAAATAGAACGCAGATGACTCGGATTGTTATGATTTTCGCAGATTGTATTTATGGTTACAGATGTGCTACTTTCATACTATAAAAGAAGTAATGGATGTAATCTCTATAGTAATAACTGCTATCGCTGCACTGACAGCGGTTGGGATTTTATATGTGAATGTCAAAAATAGACAGGATAGCCGAAAGCAACTAAAGTTAAGTGTCAAACCAAATCTATGGCTAAATAGTGTGTCACAAAGTAACGGATATCAGCGGGGGTCACATTTTAAGGGTGAATTGAATTTTGACATTCTCAATAATGGAGAAACAGCCACCATGCTTGAGTTAAAGTTAAATTCTAATGACGTTTTATTGCATAATTTGCATTTGCCGCGGGATATAGAGAATGGGGGAAAATGGTTTTTTTCATCAAATACCAAAGGACAAAAGAGTGTTCAAAGTTGTGAATATGAAATTGACATCATTTATTCAGATAAATTAGAAAACAGGTATTTATCAAAAATTAAAGGAAAAGGAACTTATGCAAAAATTGTAGAAACGAGTGAGATTAAATGACACACAGCCAATATTTAATATTCGTAAAAATTCATAATTCATAGATCATGCACGATTTCATCATCATCGGTTCGGGTTCTTCGGGTGGCACGCTCGCAAAAAACCTGCACGAAGGCGGGGCAAAGGTCTTACTGTTAGAGGCAGGCAAATTCTTCCGCCACAATACCTTCCCGAAAACGGAAATGGACTACTCAGCCCAGCTCTTTTGGGGTGGGGGTATTGAGTTTGACAAAGAGGCCAGAACTGCTTTTCTCCGCGCCAAATGCGTGGGCGGAACCACCATTGTCAATCAGTGCCTCACCGACCGATTTGACGACCTATGCCTCACCGACTGGAAGAACCAGACCGGGGTGGATTGGTTTTCTCCTGATGCGATGGCGCCCTATTACGAAAAGGTAGAGGCGGGCATGAAGCTGCACACATTTACACCGGACGATTACAACGAGAACGCCAAAAAATTCACCAGCGCCTGTGACGCACTGGGTTACAAGTGGAAGAACTTGCGTAGAGGCATGACCGACTGCAAAATAGAAGACGGTAACGACTGCGTGGGCTGTCTGGGCGGCTGCTTCCGTGATTCTAAGCAAAGCTCGCTGGTTATAGCTGTGCAGGTGGCTGAAAAGCAAGGCATGGAAATCAAAGCCGAATTTGAAGTGGACCACATTGTGCATAAAGATGACCATGTGGTGATTTACGGCACGCATCAAGGACAGAAAACAGAGCTAAAAGCAAAGCAGGTTTGTTTGGCTGGAGGCTCGTTTGGCTCCACGCAAATCATGCTSAAGTCKGGATTTAAAGACAARCTRCCMGCTTTGGGCAAGGGCTTCTGCCAGCAYCCGCARTAYATGCTCTTCGGGGTGTTTGACGARCCGGTKGATGCMCACAAAGGCAACTTCCAAACTGTTTGTTCGGCTGAACCGAGTTTCAGGCAAAAAGGATTTAAACTGGAAAACGTGTATGCCCAGCCGATCTCTATTGGCATGTTGTTTAACAGCTATGGTAAAGAACACCAGGAAATTATGAGAAAATATCGCAATATGAGTTGTATTGAGTGTGCAGTGCGCGATGAACCGGCAGGTGGAGAAATCAATATTGACAAAAAAGGCAATCTTGTTGTCTCTAAATTYCTAACAGATCARGATAAGAGYAGGAGGGATGCCGGACTTGAAACCATACGTAACATTTTCCATAAGCAAGGAGTGAAGGAAATTATAGATTCACCGTTCTTCTTTGGATTGCATTTGATGGGCGGGTGTTCGATTGGTATAGACAATGAAAAGTCGGTTGTAAACCCTGATTTTGCTGTGCACGGTCACAAAAACCTGCAYATTGCCGATACYAGYGTGTATCCAAGTGCTCCGGGCATTAACCCGTCATTGACGGCAGCAACATTAGCAACCAAATTGAGTGAAAACCTATTAAAAAACTAACATGGCAGGACTTGGTAATTCAGCGAAAAAAGCGCTTAATCGGATCGGGGACATCATTTGTCCGAAAAACGGGGATTTCCCTTCTTACTCTGAATATGGTGCCATCGAACATGTGGACGATATGCTCGAAACCGCACCCGAGTCGGATATCAATGATTTGAATATGCTGCTTGCTATTCTGTCATTTATGCCTAACGCTATTTTGAAATGGCTTGTGAAATCAGTTAGCAAGAGCCATTGGAAAAATGGGGGAGTGACAACACTTTTCAGACAACTCGATTTCGGATTGAAAGGCATCATTTTCGGCACGTATTATTCTGGCAAGAAAACGGCTGTCTATAACGGTAAAATCCCAACCGAAGTTATCGGTTTCAGCATCAACCGGATCGAACTGGAACATGAGCTACAGCCAGAACTGCAAGAATAAACAGATTTCAATTATCTTTGTTTTTATTTCCAGCCCTATGAAAAAAGGACTAACTCTCATTTTCTTGTTTTTGATGACTTTTGGATGGAGCACAGCACAAACTACATTTCAGATTGACTATAATATTGCTTCCCAAGACCTGTTTGCAACTGCTTTTGAGAACTCTTCTAACCAATATATTGTAGGAGGGACTGCATTCGGATTTAGCGGCATGGATGTGAGTTTTATTGCAATGGATTCGCTTGGAGCTGTTGTTTGGGCAAAGCAATATTCGGAAGGGCCGTTTACTTTCAACAACGTAACGGACGCTGCGCTGACATCCGATGGTGGTTACATTGCTACGGGTAGCTCAGATAACAATGACTTGCTCTTGCTAAAGCTTGATGCAGGGGGCAATGTGCAGTGGGATAATGAGTATGGCGGAGCTGGCTCGGAGAGCGGGAGCAGGGTGTTTCAAACATCGGATGGGGGTTATGTGGCAGTGGGATCCAGCACAGGTAGTTTTGGCACAAAGGACTCATCGAGTGTTTATATCGTGAAAGTCAACAGTGCGGGCACACTATTGTGGGATGGGTCTTATCATATAGGCAATCCCGCTATTGACAGCAATGATGGTTTGAGTGGAGTTGATGAGGTGTCAGATGGTTATGTGTTCACTGGTTATCACAGCCAGGTTTTTGGTCCAGACACAACTCAAGACATCCTTCTCATGAAAACTGACTTCAGCGGTAATCTCCAATGGATAAAAGCGTTTGGTGATAACAATGACAGTGAATATGGAGTTGCTGTAACATTTCTTTCTACAAATCAATTGCTTCTATGTGGGTATACTGATAAAAATGCTGATATGGATAATTTCTTGATCAGAACAGACCTATCAGGAAATAGCAATTTTTCCTCAGCTTACGATGCTGGACTGCTTATTGATATGCCCGGCTCTTGTGTGGAAACAAGTGATGGGGGGTACGCAATTATTGGATTCACCGAAACTAATCTTTTTCCGCTTACGCCAGCAGGTTACTTATTGAAAACCAACAGTAGCGGCACCATCCAGTTTGACAGGCATTATCTCATGGGGAATTCTCCTATGATAAAAGGTGCTCAAGCTACTGACGGAGGGTTCATAATGGGCGCGATTTCCAACACACTGGGGTACCGTATCATAAAAACGGATATTGTTGGTGCGACAGGTTGCAACGAAACTTCTTATACTTCTACACAACTTACCTATTCACCTTCAGTTGAAACTCCGGCAACAGTGGCTTATTCGGGTGGTTCGCAGTCAGGGGTTTCATTGACAGCAAGCAATGTTACCCCTACAAAAAGTACGCTTTGCCTTACCTGCAGCCCTTCTCCAGCTTCGGTTTCACCGTCTTCAGCCACGATTTGCAACGGGCAATCAACCACATTGACGGCAAGCGGAGGGGGAACTTACAACTGGAGCACAGGGGCTACTACAACTTCGGTTACGGTTAGTCCTTCTTCCACAACAAGCTATACGGTCACAGTTACAAATGGTGGCTGCGACTCGATTCCGCCATCGGTTACTGTAACGGTCAATGCTACACCAACGGCTTCGATTAGTGGAACTACTACGATTTGCACAGGCGAAAACACGACTTTGACAGCATCAGGGGGAGATACATACAATTGGGATACAGGAGCAAGCACGGCTGCTATTACGGTAAGTCCTGCTTCAACAACTACTTATACGGTAACTGTTACGAATTCATCAACAGGATGTACTGATGTAACTTCTTCAACCGTTACAGTGAATTCTCCACCTGTGGCTTCCATTTCCGGGACTGTCACTATTTGTGAAGGCGCTTCAACCACGCTTACCGCTTCGGGCGGTGCTAGTTATTCGTGGAATACGGGGGCTACGACAGCAGCCATTACGGTAAGCCCTGCAATAACCACTACTTATTATGTAACGGTAACATCGGGCTCTTGTTCAGACAGCACGAATACAACTGTAACTGTTAATCCCGCGCCAACCGCTTCCATTACAGGCGATAGTGTACTTTGCTCAGGAAATACAGCTACTTTCACTGCTTCTGGCGGGGATACTTATGCATGGAGTACGGGTGCAACTACTCCTTCCATCACCGATAATCCATCATCGAATACGACCTATACCGTAACCGTTACCAGTTCGGCAACGGGCTGTACGGATGATACTTCGGCTACTTTGATTGTCAATACCAACCCCATTTCAGCTATTTCATCATCTGCTACCACCATTTGCTCAGGCGATACTGTTTTGCTCGTGGCATCGGGCGGTGATACCTATTCTTGGAATACAGGCAGTTCCAATGATTCCATTAGTATAAGCCCAACAGATACCACGACTTATTTGGTAACGGTTACCAACAGCACGACAACCTGCTTTGACGATACATCTATTACTATCATCGTTAACCAAACACCCATTGCAGCCATTTCAGGCGGAACTTTTCTTTGTGATGGTGATTCCACCGTTTTAGTCGCTTCGGGTGGCGATACTTATTCATGGAGCACAGGAGCGACCAACGATTCTATCACGGTGATTCCGGTAGCTGATTCGACTTTTGCGGTAACGGTAACGAATTCAGCAGGAGGTTGTACGGATACTGCTTCTGTGCTGGTGAGCGTGAATCCCAGTGCTGTGGCAACTATTTCAGGTGATACGGTGATTTGTCTTGGCGACACAACTGTACTTTCCGCTACGGGAGGCACTTCATTTTCATGGAATACAGGGGCAACCACTTCTTCCATTTCGGTTTCGCCTTCTTCCATTTCGGTTTACAGTGTAACGGTAACCACGGGTTCTTGCGTGGATTCCACCACTTTTTCCCTTGCAGTTGATCCTGCGGCTGATGCTTCAATAAGCGGGCAAAGCGCTATTTGCCAAGGCGATACTATTGTCTTAGCCGCTACGGGCGGCTCCACTTATTTGTGGAGCACGGGCGATACAAGCAGTTCTATTTCGGTAAGCCCTTCGGCTGACTCGCTTTTTGCGGTTGTTGCAACCAATTCAACAGGGAGTTGCTCTGACACAGCATCGCTGCTGGTTACCGTGAGTGCAGCAGTGGCAGCGGGGATTACAGGTGATACAGTAATTTGCGAAGGAGACAGCGTTACATTGGTTGCTTCGGGAGGTGGCGCTTATTCGTGGAATACGGGAGCAAGCACGGACACTATTTTGGAAATTCCTTTGACAACCACGGTTTACAGTGTAACGGTGAGTGCGGGTTCGTGTGCAGATTCGGCTGCGCTCACGGTAAACGTGAACCCCATTCCGAATGCGACTATTTCAGGGCAGGACTCGATTTGCGAGGGCGATACGGTTGCGCTGATTACCAATGGTAGCGGGAATTACTTTTGGAGCACGGGTGATACCTCGCAATTCATCACCATTAGCCCAGACAGCAATACGACCTATTCGATAACGGTCACCGATTCGGTTTCGGGGTGTTTTTCGATGGACTCGATTCAAATTGTTGTGAATCCAATTCCAACAGCAATGATTTCAGGGAATGACACGATTTGCTCGGGCGCTTCGACTACGCTCAGTGCATCGGGTGGAACGAGCTACCAATGGAGTGATGGGAGCACAGGTTCTTCCATTACGGTAAGCCCTTTGGCGGACACGGTTTATTCGGTAACAGTTACAACGAGTGGATGCTCGGATGATACTTCAATGGCAGTAATAGTGAAACCATCACCAACAGCAAGCATTAGCGGGGAGAATGCACTGTGCGAAGGGGAAACCGATACGCTCGTTGCTTCGGGGGGCGATAGCTATTCATGGAATACGGGAAGTTCCAACGATACCATTTTTATCGCTCCGTTAACGAGTTCTTCATATAGCGTAATGGTTACCGATTCAACTACGGGCTGCACAGATGTTGATTCTGTGTTCATTGCGGTCACGCTCTTGCCTGTGGCGAACATTGTGGGGGACAGCGGCATTTGCACGGGTGATTTGCTTACCTTGACTGCATCTGGTGGCAGCGGTTTTCAATGGAGTACGGGCGGAACGGATTCGACAGTCACGGTTTTTATTTCCAGTGATTCAACCATCACAGTAACCGTTACCAATTCATGCGGTTCAGGTGTGGATGCTGTTTCGGTGAATGCTTATTCACTTCCTGATGCTGATGCAGGAGAAGACACGACTATTGTTTTGGGTGGAAGTGTAGAATTGAACGGCAGCGGGGGAGGGGATTACACTTGGTCGCCTGATGACGATTTGAGCTGTGACGACTGCGATGACCCCATAGCCAGTCCCGCTCAAAGCACATTGTATACCCTGACCGTAACCGATAACAATGGCTGCTCGGCATCGGATGAGGTGCTTGTTTCCATTGATTTTGATGTTTTCCTCAACCTGCCGAATGTGTTTTCTCCGAATGGCGATGGCTCCAACGACATGTTGCTTCCCTTTGCCAAAGGCGTTGCGCAATTCCGTTTAATTATTTACGACCGTTGGGGAGAAGTGGTTTACGAAAGTACCAATGTGAACGAAGGATGGGACGGCTCGCACAAGCGAAACGGCAAGATGATGAATACAGCTGTGTTTGCTTACATTTTGGAAGGAACGCTTGTAAATGGACAGACAGTGTATGAAAAGGGGAATGTGACTTTGCTGCGGTAGTTTTCGGCAATAGAACGTTTATACCGCTACTGTAAAATGACTTTCTTATTCATTATCCCTTCTCCGGTTTTCAGTTGCAAGAAATAAATCCCCTTTGGTTGATTAGAAATATCAATGACTTGCGACTTACCACTTACAACTGACCAATAAACCCTTTCGCCTAGCACATTGTAAACCCCTATTTCCCATATTCCCTTATACCTTATTTCAAACTTGCCTTTGGTAGGGTTGGGGATGATTTCAATTGCAGAGTTCTGATTGTAGATTGATGATTGAATATTTTGCGTGCTGCCTGTTTTTGTTGCTGCGTTAGAGCGAGATGAGTTGTAGTATTCCGTTGTTTTGGTGGCGGTGCACACGTTTGGAGGAACCACTTCCACGATGTAGCGCGCACTATCCGAAGGGAGTGCATCGGTATAAGAAGTTACCCCTGCACTTACAGAGTCAATTTTCTGCCAGTTGCCAGTTCCAAAGTCATCGCGCAGGATGCGGTAAAAAGTAAAGGAAAATCCTAAATAATCGTCCCAGTTTAAATTGACATTATTGCCTGTTCCGGGGCTGATTTGCAAATGAATGGTTTTGTGAAAATCACTTAAAGCGCTTTCATTACCGCAGGTGTCAACACCCGATAACTTGTACCGATAAGCAGTGGTGTTCGGGTTAACGCCCTGTGTGGTATCAGTGAATGTGCTAAGCGAATCATAAGGCACACTTTCTATATGCGTATAAACACCTATAATATCCCTGTAAATTTTGAAACTGTCAATGCCGGCAGTTGCGGGCTTTTCCCAAACCATGACGTTTCGCGTGGAGGAGCTGTCAACGGTTATCAGGCAAATTGGCTGGGATGGGAGCACAAAGTTATCTACTGTCACATTATCCGTTGCCGTACAGCCATTGGCATCGGTAACCTGCACGGTATAAGTTGTTAATGAATTGGGTGATGCACTGGGATTTGAACTCGTTGTTGAAGACAAGCCGATAGAAGGAGACCATAAATAAGTATAAGATGCTGTTCCACCCAAGGCGGTAGGAGAACCTCCAAGAGCGGCATTTTCTCCTTTACAAATTGAAGTATCATTGCCAGCCGAAGCTACAAGAATTGAAGATTGGGTGATAGTAACCCCGTCAGAGGCAGTGCTGCCACAATATTCGGTAATAGTTACAGTATAGGTGTTGGCTGAAACACCAGAAATATTTTGTGTAGTAGCACCGGTTGACCATGAATAAGCATAAGGTGTAAAGCCACCCGTAACGGTTAAATTAGCAGCTCCATCATTATAGCCATTGCAACTTACATCTGTCTTAATAATGTTGGTGCTTAATGGTGAAGGCAGGGTAACCGTTACTGTGTCTGTTGTAGTGCAGCCAAGAGAATCTGTTACTGTTACGATATAGGTTGTGGTATTGGTTGGGGTAGCGGTTGGATTGGCTATAGTTGAGTCATTTAAGCTTCCTGATGGCGACCAACTATAAATATAACTTTGAAATATACCCGAAGCAGTTGATGAGCCACCAATAATTGTGCTCCCCGAGCATATTGCAGTATCTGAACCAGCATTTGCTGTAACCCCTGGCATATATTCCCAGAAGTCTTGATACCCAACTCCATCCCATCCCGTACCAATATACCCTTTGTTTCCGATTGATAAGCCAACTGCACCTTCTCTTGCTGTGCCACCAAAATCTGTCTTTTGTGCCCAAGTGTTACTGGCTGTGTCATATTCCCAAAAATCCTGTTTATAACCTCCATCATCTCCGGTACCGATATACCCCTTAGTGCCGATGGAAAAACCAACAGCTCTCAATCTTCCAGTACCGCCAAAATCCGCCTTTTGTGTCCAGGCGTTTCCCGCAGGGTCGTATTCCCAGAAGTCATTTTTGTAATTTGTACCTCCATCAAATCCGGTACCGATATACCCCTTGTTGCCGATTGAGAAGCCAACTGCACTAAGCCTTGCTGTTCCACCAAAATCTGCCTTTTGTGTCCAGGCGTTGCCGGCAGGGTCATATTCCCAGAAGTCTTGATAGATAGTGCCCATGCCATCATATCCAGTACCGATATACCCCTTGTTGCCAATAGAAAAACCAACTGCAGATTCCCTCCATATCCCACCAAAATCTGCCTTTTGTGTCCAGGCGTTACCGGCAGGGTCATATTCCCAGAAGTCATATTTGTAATTTGCACCTACATCATATCCGGTACCGATATACCCTTTACTGCCGATGGAAAAACCAACAGCTCTCAATCTTCCAGTACCGCCAAAATCCGCCTTTTGTGTCCAGGTGTTGCTGGCAGTGTCATATTCCCAGAAATCCTGGTAGCCTACATTATCAGCTCCAGTACCGATATAACCTTTGCTTCCAATGGAAAAGCCAACTGCTCCCCCTATTGCCGCTCCGCCAAAGTCAGTTTTTTGTGTCCAGGCGTTGCATTGGGCAAAGGAAATGGAAGGGAAGGCAATTGCAAAAAGAAAAGCAAGAAAAGAGAAAAATACTTTTTTCATAATTCCCAAGTTTTACTCTAAAAATCAAATCACTCCATTTCAAAAACCGAGTCATCTACTTTCATAGGAATGAACTCCGTAAATTCCTGAAGCATCAGCAGGTTGCCTTCTTTGTCTTTGATAGTGATTTTAACAGGAAAGCTGCTAAACGTTAATTGGGGAAGTGCTTTTGTCAAATGCTTTTTCATGAAACCAGGAAGCGCATCGGCAGAGATGGGAGTTTCATCGGTTACCCAGTATTCGGTTGTTTTTTGTTCGCTTTCCACTAAATATTTTTCACATTCAAAACCGTTTATTTTTTCTTTATTCAGTTTTTCCGAATGGATAATATTCATCTCCGTTGTTGGTTTGGAAAGGGATTCCTTTGGAATGGGAATGACTGATCTGCCGTTTTCGCCATCAGCAATTAGCTTGGCTTCCCCATCAATAGACAAAACGGTATATTCCATGGTTCCTTTTTCGCTTGTTGCTTTGAAATCCATGCGGTGCTTGGCGCCTTTCACATACCAGGTAACTTCTGCCTTCTCTTTGGCTTCACGGTTCTCGGTTTTAAGTATGATTTTCCCTTCAAAACTGTTCTGTCCAATGGCAAAAGCCAGCGGTATCAGCATTAGCGAGCAAAAGAACCCTATTTTCCATTTTCCATTTTTCATATTACATTTTCTATTAAGGTCCTACTTCTCCTTTTAAAAACGAAGTGATGTAAATGTTATCGGGAATATTAGTTGTGAAACCGTTGTGTTTTACTGCAAAACCTGCATTGCCAGAAAGAGGGGGAGAAACGGGTATAGGTATAGGATAATTTTGCACCAATGGAATGGGAATGGTACCAATGATAGGAAAAGTAATCACCAGCGTTACGGAAATGGTAAGATTGAAAATGCCTTGAGTGCCTGGGTAGCCGTAGTCTCCGCCATCCCCGCCAAAGGCATTGGGGCTAACAGTAAATTGCACAGCAGAAACGGTGAAGGTTACGGGATAGTTGAGAATGCCCCCGTCTCCGCCCAAGCCAAGCAGGCCACCTGTTCCGTCAAATCCGTCTTCATAAATCACAATACCGATGACGCCACTGGACAGGGCGCCACCTTTGCCTCCGCCAGCGCCACCGCCACCGCCCGCTCCAGCCAGAAATCCGATAGTAGGTGCCGGGGAGGGAGGAACATAGATGAGCGCAAAGGCCATTGCATTACCGCCACCGCCTCCTCCAAAGATGTAGCCGCTATTGACGATGGTAGTGTTTTCGGTGAGGTTGATGGCATCTCCACCATCAAGGCCATCCCCGGTGGTGCCGTTGACAGGGTCATAAGCCGTGCCGCCATCGCCTCCCATTCCTATTATCATGCCATTATTAACAATTGCTACTGCTGAACCCGAAGGCAAAACTCCAGTTGTGAAGGCAGGCAGGCCAGTGGTGTCGCTTGTGACAGAAACTCCGGGGTTCACATCGGCCACTACGCAAACGGGCGTGGAAGTGGGGGCGGAGGGATATTGAATATAAAAATCAATGCCCAAGTCATAATTGGTAGTGCTGTTGATGATGTTCACCAAATAGCAAGGCAAAATAGTGAGTGAATACACTATATTTTTTACCGAAGGCCCGCACAGCCCTTGAATAACTATGGGGAATGTGCCGTCAGGAGTAAATGGCGTTACATGAAAAGTAAGCGTAAGTGTGCCGGAAGAGAATTGCGGGTTGTTACTGAATGAGTAGGTCATTCCGGCCGGTAGTGAGTTGGCAATGGAAAGTGCTATGTTCTGCGGGTTTCCTGCTGTTTGACTGATGTTGATTATAATTTGCACCGAATCAGTGATGGTGCGGTCAATGGTGTCTGAATAACTGCTCAGCGACATGTTGAAAAAGCAATCGTCACAATTTTCCTGATAGACGGCTTGCCAGCACACGCCATTGAAAAAATGCAGCGCGCTGTCTTCGGTATTATAAATCACCAATCCGTCAGCGGGGTTCGAGATAGAATCTCTTTGTGTGGTGGTCATGGCAGGCGGTAGGAAGCCCTTGTCAAACGATTCGAGGTGGAGCAGGGCAGAAGGGTGGGGCGTGTTAGTGCCCATGCCTACGTTGTCTTGCGCAAAAGATGTGCAGAGAAAAATAAGGGGAGAAAAGAAGACGAATATTGATTTGAATAAACGCATGGCTAAAAGGTATGCGCGTATAAAAGTAATGATTTTTTTTTTCTAATCTAAAAATGACAGTTTGCAGTTCTTTTGCTGAAAGCTTCACGAATTTATTTGCTTGTGTGGGTGAAATCGGGTAATTTTACTGCTTGCCTGCCGAAGGCACGGCAACTTCGTATAAAGAGCAACTTGTCCCGATTATATCAGGAAGCAATAAGCGCTGGTACTGCTTTTATACAGTCATTATATGCCTTTAATATGAAAATACAACGTGTATTAATCACTTCTACATTACTGTTTATTACTAATTTAAGTTTAGTATACGCTCAGAATGTTGATTACTTTATTCAAGAAACAAATGCCTTAAGCAATGGCAGAGGTATGATGTTTTATGATCGAAAAATGTATCTGGACTCAGCATTTTCCATGATATCTCGAGGTCGTGAATTACACAATGATCCCATGATATCGAAGCTTTATAGCAAAATATTAGAGCAAAGAAGGTACTTATTCTATACACTTAATTCACCGGTTGAAAAGATCATGGCATTTCTTGAAGAAGTTAAGAAATCAGTAGACCAGTATCCTGAAGATTCCGCTCTTTTTAGAGTTGAATTAGGCACGCATTTACATTTGTTAAAGAAATATCTGCTAACCGACCAGTCCGTGGACAACACCATAAAAGATATTCATGAAAGGTCAGCCGGCAGAATTGACCCTTTTGCCGAGTTATCACTTTTGGTAGTTGAATTATCTTATAAAGAGAGCTATTGTAATAAACTTATGAAGTCATGGATAGTATATAATGCCAAAATCTCTGGCACAACCGAAGTCAAAAAAGCAATTGAGTTTTTAAACAGCTTATTGAGGCTGTCAGTGGATAAACAAATGGCATGTAATTACATGACTATCAAAAATTTATTCCCAAAAGAACACGAGGTTGATGAATTTCAGAATGATATTGCAAGCAAAATTCTTGAAGATTTTGTTGGATTAAAACCGAGTCTTCATTCAATTCTTGAATTAAAATATTACTTGGATATGTATCCAACATTTGGCGCTTTATTGGATTTTTTTAAAAACTGGATATTGAATCTTGCTGATGAATACACCAGTTCAAAACAATGGAGTAGGGCAGGAATAGTATTTCATCTTGCCAAACCTCATTYCCCTAATGACTCTGACCTATTGTTTATAAAGAAAAAGTGGGTAATTGATGATTATAAGGAGAATTACTTAGGGAGCGCGGTTAGTACTGCTGAACTAAATTGGACTGGTTCCACAGCTAATTGTGACCCTGGTACAATATCAGATGTTTCTTCCACTAAAGTGGTTCAGCGGGTTAATTATTTCCGTAGGTTAGCTGGTGTGCCTGATGATATTATACTTGATAAATCAATAAACGAAGAAAGTCAAAAGCGGCATTGATAATGGCTGCTAATGGAAAAATAAGCCACTTTCCAACTCCGGATTGGAAGTGTTATTCTGCTATGGGAGTCAAAGGTGCAAGTTCAAACCTGAGTTTGGGCCACCATTCTTCTGATGCAGTAACCGGACAAATGGAGGACAAAGGAGATAATAATAAGCTCGTAGGTCATAGGAGAAACATATTGAGATATCCACTGTATGCTGTAGGGCATGGATCAACAAGATTCATTATGGCCCTCAATGTTAATGAATCAAAAATAAAAGAGTATCGTCAATATGAATATGAACCGGAATACATGACTTGGCCACCGGCTGACTTTGTTCCCGGTGATCTGATTTTTGAAAGATGGTCATTCACATTATATAGTGAAGATCTGGGGTCTGTAAAAATTCAAATGAAGGTAAATGGCAGGCATGTAATTGTAAATATTTGTGCAAAAGAAGACAATAGAGTGGTATGGGAGCCTCAGATAATGGATAGTGTCAACAAAAAAGGAGCTACTTACTACGTAAAAGTAGAAAACATATCTGCTGTAGACAATGAAGCTCAYTCATATGAATACAATGTTATTGGAATTGAAATGGATGAATTAAGGTAAAGTTAAAAGAAAAAGAAAACGCTTTTTAACAAAACATGAGTGTTTTGCATGATGCCTATCCTGTAATTCAGCATGGGCCAGCCTTTTTTCCGCACAATTCTGGCCATTTTTTGTCAATTTAATATTTATTAATATTTCAATTTTCAATTACTAAAACTCAGCACCGTCCTGTAGTTTTACCAATTGCTTGGTTTATAGAAAAAAGTTTTTATACCTTTGCTCCGTCAAATGAAAATGTCATTACATACCAACATGTCTATTTGCTGTAGCATGTGTAGCTGTATCTAATAATGCGGAGGGCGATTCATTTGTAAAAAAACATACAAAAAATAAATGAAGACCTTCCAAAGCGGAGGTCTTTTTTTTTGAGAAAAAACGAATTTATAATCGAATGACAAAATTTAAAAATACAGTATTAAGCCATATGTTCATGATGTGTTGTTGCAACTCCACATCCGGGACGGCTGTATTTTTATTTTTCAATATGAAAAGATAACAATAAAGAAAGATAAAAAAGAAAAGCCCTCTCGGAATCTCCGGGAGGGCTTTTTTTATTTCTAAACCTAAATTAATTTTAATCATGCCAGTTATAAAACCAACAATCAGCAAAGCAGCGCGAAAAGACATCACCGAGCTGCAAGATAAAATCAGGGAATTCCAAAAAGGAGAAATACCTGAAGACAAATTCAAGCACTTCAGGCTCACTCGTGGTGTTTATGGGCAACGGCAAGTGGGTGTGCAGATGATTCGTATCAAATTGCCTTATGGAAAGTTTACGACTAATCAACTTTTGAAAATGGCCGAAGTTGCCGATAAGTATTCCAATTCTAATCTACACTTGACGACCCGGCAAGACATTCAATTACACTATGTGAAAGTTGATGACGCACCCCAACTATGGGCTGATTTGGAAGAAGAAGCAGTAACCTTGCGTGAGGCTTGCGGCAATACTGTTCGAAACGTCACTGCTTCGGCTACGGCAGGCATTGACCCTGATGAACCGTTTGACGTAACACCCTATGCACACGCCTTTGCACATTATTTTCTTCGCAACCCGATTTGCCAGGATATGGGTAGAAAAATCAAAGTTGCATTCTCATCGAGCCACAAGGATTCAGCCTATACCTTCATGCACGATATTGGGTTCATACCGAAAATTAAAAATGGAAAGCGTGGCTTCAAGGTGGTAATTGGCGGAGGGTTAGGTGCGCAAGCCATCATCGCAAAAACGGTTTACAATTTTCTTTCGGAAGAGCAAATTATACCATTTTCGGAGGCGCTACTACGTGTATTCGATCGCTATGGTGAACGGGCAAAAAGATTCAAGGCACGGTTAAAATTCCTGATTCAAAATATAGGCTTGGAAGAATTTCTGAAGTTGGTTGAAGAAGAGCGAAAAGCTTTAAAAAACAAAGAATACAAAGTAAACACCAATGTTGCGGGCATTTCAAAACAGCCGTATGAAGGCAATCAATATGCTCTTTCAGAACCTTCAGATAAAAAGAAATTCGACACCTGGCTGGCAACAAATGTGTTTGAGCAAAAGCAAAAAGGTTTTTTCGGGGTGAACATTCGTGTGCAGCTGGGCAATTTTTCTTCTGAAACGGCAAGAAAATTGGCCGTCATTGTTCGTAAGCATGCTGCGGATGACATCCGGGCAACGGTCAATCAAGGACTGCTTTTGAAATTTGTAAATAAAGAAGCGCTACCTATACTGTTTAATGAACTCGAAAAAATTGGACTCGCAAAACCGGGATTCAACTCCATTCACTACATCACGGCATGCCCCGGCTCTGACACCTGCAACCTGGCCGTGACAAACAGCACCGGGCTTGCACTGTCGCTCGAAGAAGTACTCAAAAATGAATACAACGATTTGATACGTGAATTCAACATCAAAATAAAGATCAGCGGTTGCATGAATGCTTGCGGGCAGCACATGATAGCCAATATCGGTTTTCACGGCAGTTCGTTTAAAAACGGCTCACTCGTAGCGCCCGCTATGCAAGTGGTGTTGGGAGGAGGCTTTTCTTCCGATGGCGAAGGCCTTATAGCAGATAAAGTCATTAAAGTGCCGAGCAAAAAAGCGCCTGACGCTTTGCGCACATTGCTCAACGATTATGAAGAAAATTCGATTGATGGAGAATACTTCAATGCGTATTTTCAACGCTTGGGCAAAATACATTTTTACGAACTGCTAAAACCACTTGCCAACCTGAATGAACTACAGGCAAGCGATTACATTGATTGGGGTCATACTGAGAATTTCAAAACCGAAATTGGAGTGGGCGAATGTGCAGGTATTACGCTTGATGTGGTCAGTACGGTCATCCTACAAGCGGAAGAAAAACAGCAACTGGCATGGGAAGGGTTACAAGAAAATGCTTTCGCAGACGCAATATACAACGCATACAGTTCGATGGTAATTGGAGCGAAGGCAATGCTGCTAAGTGAGGATATACAGTGCAATACGCAAACTGGCATCATCCGCAATTTCAATGAGCATTTTTATGTGGATGGAAAAATTGGGTTGCGCACGGATTTCGAATCGCTTGTGCTCGCTATCAATAAAAACGAACCGACAAAGGAATTCGCGCAGGATTACATCGCTGATTCCTCCATTTTCCTGCGATTGATTAAACGGTTTAGGGAAAAACAGATTCAGATAGACAAAAGCCAGGAAGAAAAATTAGTGCTTGAAAACCATTACAAAGCGTAACTCACTTTGAAAAGATGCCGTCATGACTTCATGTTGGGAGGGCACTTATTAAAAGTGAGAATATAGACAAACAAATAATATTAAAGACATGAATACATCCAAACTAACCCTTGTTGGAGCAGGTCCCGGAGACCCCGACTTGATAAGCGTAAAGGGCGTAAAAGCCATTGGAGCAGCTGATGTCATCTTGTATGATGCGCTTGTAGATGACGACTTGCTTGTTTACGCAAAACCCTCCGCAAAAAAGATTTTTGTAGGAAAACGTGCCGGCAAGCACAGCCGTTCTCAAACTGAAATCAACATGCTTATTGTTCAATACGCCTTTTCCCATGGTCATGTGGTGAGGATAAAAGGTGGTGACCCTTTCATTTTTGGTCGTGGGCATGAAGAAATGGAGTATGCAGAGGCATTCGGTATTGAAGTGAAAGTTGTGCCAGGTATTTCGAGCTCCACAGCACTTCCTGCTCTGCAAGGAATTCCGCTTACCAAAAGAGGCCTGAACGAAAGTTTCTGGGTAATAACCGGCACCACTCGGTCAGGAGAACTTTCGAAAGATATCGAATTGGCAGCACAAAGCACAGCAACTATAGTTATTTTGATGGGAATGAGAAAGCTTAGAGAAATCGTCAGTGTATTCACTGGCTATGATCGTTCAGAAACTCCTGTAGTTGTCATCCAAAACGGCTCAACGTCAAAGGAAAAAATTGCTATAGGAACAGTAGACACAATTGTTGAAATTGCAAAAAAGAAAAAGCTCAGTTCTCCTGCTATTATTGTGATTGGTGATGTAGTGGGAGTTCACAAACAATTTAATTACGAACAATTAAAAACCGTTTTAGCATGAACTTTTTGTATCCGGTATTCCTGAAAATGCATCGTTTTGAAACACTGATTGTGGGTGGTGGAAATGTGGCTTTGGAAAAACTGTCATTTCTACTGAAAAGCAGCCCCGATGCAGAAGTAACATTGGTTTCGCCAGGTATTCTATCAGAAATCGAAGAACTGGTGGAGAAATACCGGAATGTAAAATTTATCCAACGGGAATTTCAACCTGTCGATTTGGAAGGAAAGCAATTAGTTATTGTCTCAACCGAAAAACACAATTTGAATAAGCGAATTCAGCAATTGGCAACCAACAAAGGCATCCTGACTAATGTAGCAGACACGCCTGCACTGTGCGATTTTTATCTTGGCTCCATTGTTACAAAAGGCGACTTAAAAATAGCCATTTCCACTAATGGTAAGTCACCCACTTTTTCAAAGAGATTCCGTCAGGTACTCGAAGAAATGCTGCCTGAAGAAC
Organism: Flavobacteriales bacterium; assembly: GCA_002746335.1. Taxonomy (GTDB): domain Bacteria; phylum Bacteroidota; class Bacteroidia; order Flavobacteriales_H. The sequence goes on from NVWW01000016.1 coordinate 24,508, forward strand.
TGCCCGAATTGCTTGAAAATTTGCATCTATACCGCAATAAACTCAACAATGATTTTAGGTTTAAGGTAAAAGCGTTAAACGAGTTGACATCATCATTATTAGATAAACCAAAAAAGGAAACAGCAACATGATTGCAGTACAACAGACAGACTCCCGCCTGATGCAACAACTTAAACGACTTGAGCCGTTCATTGGTAAAACTCCTTTATTTCCYATCAGGAATATRTACTACAAGCCGGGCRTACAAATATTCGCCAAGCTYGAATGGCAGCAGTTTGGTGGCAGTATAAAGACACGCCCYGCRTTCAACATCATCAAAGAGGCGGTATTTTCTGGCGAACTACACCGCGACAAGATATTATTAGACGCAACGAGTGGCAACACAGGTATTGCCTATGCATCCATTGGGGCAGCATTGGGTATAAGAGTTACGCTCTATCTGCCAAAAAATGCTTCTGAAGAGAGAAAAACTATTTTGAAGTCGYTGGGTGCAGAAATCATTTACACTTCACCTTTTGGCGGAACGGACGAAGCACAGCAGGCAGCAAAAGAACTTTATGAAAGRAACAGAGAAAAATATTTCTATGCYAATCAGTACGCTAATGYCCATAACTGGCACGCTCACTATGATGGYACAGGCGAAGAGATTTTCAGGGAAACCTTTGGCACAGTAACGCACTTTTCCGCTGGGTTAGGCACCACGGGCACATTTACCGGGGTAGGAAAGCGGCTGCGTTCTTTTAGCCGCAAGATTCAGCTCATTGGTCTTCAACCTGAAACTGTTTTGCATGGATTGGAAGGCTGGAARCATTTGGAKACGGCCATTGTTCCAARGTTTTATGACAACAAATTGGCTAACGAAATCATTACTGTTCCCACACAAAATGCTTATGATTTGATAAAGGAAACAGCAAGCGCAGAAGGCATGTTGCTCAGCCCCTCATCAGCCGCTAATCTTGCCGGAGCGATAAAGGTAGCAGAAGACATTGAGCGTGGCGTAATCGTAACKGTTTTYCCCGATAATGSTGACAAATACGGWGAYATAYACRAACAAATTTTTAAACAATAAAYMAATGAAAAACATTCAAATATCAGAAASYGCTTTGARCAGTATTCAGAAACATCTGMAAGAATCTTATCCCTATGAAGGTTGCGGTTTYATGCTMGGWAYAGAAGGWGARACAAGAGAAATAACAACMACGCTRATGGTGAAAAACACYAACAAAACRCAAARACGCAGRAGGTTTGAAATTTCACCGCTWGATTATATCAAGGCAGAAGCATTGGCCGATAAGACAGGGTTAACGCTTCTCGGTGTTTATCATTCGCATCCAGACCAYCCRGCRGTACCTTCTGAGCATGATCTGAGGCAAGCAGTGCCTTTTTTTTCATACCTCATTGTTTCTGTAATAAAAGAGGAAATAGATGCAATTACYTCTTGGCAGCTCAACTATGAAAGCAAGTTTGAACAAGAAAAAATTATGAATTTTATTAATGAACCACTTAATGTTTAACCCGTTCCCGCTTTTGGCGGGGGCACAAAACTTAAAACTATGGCAAGAGTAATTATTCCAACACCATTACGAAAATTCACGCAAAATCTTTCGTCTATTGAGACGAACGGTGGCACAGTCATCGAAGCAATCACAAGCATAGCAGATAAACACCCCGAAGTGAGGCCGCATTTGTTTGAAGAAAACGGTAATATAAGGGGGTTTGTACGTATCTATGTTGGTGATGAAGACATCAATGCGCTGGAAAACGAGCAAACGATTATTGGGCAGGATACAGTGGTAAGCATTGTCCCAGCAATTGCCGGAGGAAAGCAATAAATCAAAATCATAAAATCAAATAGCTATGGCACAAACAACATTTACTAAAGAGGAATTAGAGCGTTACAGCCGCCATCTCATCATCCCGGAATTCAATATTGAAGGTCAACGAAAATTAAAAGATGCAAAGGTTTTGGTGGTTGGCACGGGCGGATTAGGTGCACCCTTATTGCTATACCTTGCCGCTGCCGGTGTTGGCACTTTGGGTATGCTGGATTTTGACATTGTAGATGAATCCAACCTGCAACGACAAGTGCTTTTCAGCGTGAAAGACGTTGGTAAGCCGAAGGTAGAAGCCGCTAAAGAGCGGTTAAAAGGGCTTAATCCGCATATTACGATTAATACCCATAATACGCGGTTGCAGTCAGAAAATGCGTTGAAGATTTTTAAAGAATATGACATAATCGCTGATGGTACAGATAACTTCCCTACTCGGTATTTGGTCAATGATGCCTGTGTAATTCTGGGCAAGCCAAATGTTTACGCTTCCATCTTTCGTTTCGAAGGACAGGTTTCTGTGTTCAACTACACTTTTTCAGATGGCACGAAAGGGCCAAACTACCGTGATTTGTTTCCTACTCCCCCGCCTCCTGGTTTGGTGCCAAGTTGTGCAGAAGGGGGTGTAATTGGTGTTTTGCCGGGAATTATCGGCAGTTTGCAGGCCAATGAAGTCATCAAAGTGATTACGGGTATTGGCGACCCTCTTGTTGGCCGCCTTTTCCTATTTGATGCATTGGTTTTTGAAACCCGTGTTTTGAAGATATATAAAGGAAAAAACAGTCCCAAAATCGAAGAGTTGATAGACTACCAGCAGTTTTGCGGAATTGGAGAAAACAAAGAAGAAGTCTCTGCTGTAAAAGAAATCACTGTGCAGCAATTATACCAACAGAAAAACAATGGCAACGATTTTCAACTGATTGACGTGAGGGAAAGCTATGAGTATGAAATTGCCAACCTGAGCGGAGAACTTATTCCATTGGGTAATATAACGGATGCGGTAAATAAAATTGCAACGGACAAAAAGGTGGTAGTACATTGCCGAAGTGGAAAACGCAGCGCTGATGCCATAAAGCTACTGGAAGAAAAATACGGGTTTAAAAACCTGTATAACCTCAAAGGAGGCATTTTGGCTTATGCCGATGAAATTGATAATTCATTAGCAAAATATTAARWMRYKGTTTTAATCCTGAAAAAGTATTGGTAACACCTTCATCCTATCTGTGGAAGGGGGTATCTTTTCTTATTTTTTTTTATTTTTGCTTTCTACATACAAAGTAATGTACTCAAGATTTCAACATCATCGCACACATTTTGCCAGCCAACAGGCGAGGTGACGATGTTGTTTACGTAAATAAATAAATCAACATGTAAAGCCCGCCTGAACTTCAGACGGGCTTTTTTAATCTGTCTAATATTCTCATAAAGAAACCAACATAATTAAGGGTTCCTTATGTCAGCTGAAATCGAATAAAAAATAAGACATGAAAATACTAAAAATAGCCGTGCAAAAATCAGGACGATTGAATGAGCAATCACTTCAACTTCTTAAAGAGTGCGGCATAGCCATCAACAATGGGAACAACCGCTTAAAAGCGCGGGCGAGCAATTTCCCTGTAGAAGTATTGTTTTTGCGTAATTCAGACATTCCGCAGTACATTGAAGATGGAGTAGCCGATATATCCATTATTGGAGAAAACGTAGTGATAGAAAAACAAAAAAACGTCCGTATACTCGAAAAACTCGGCTTTGCCAAATGCCGTCTATCACTTGCCATTCCGAAAAATGAAACCTACACAGGTCTTAATTTTTTCAATGGAATAAAAGTGGCGACATCTTATCCTAACACACTCAGAAAGTTTTTGGATGAAAACAAACTTGACACCGAAATTCATGAAATTTCAGGCTCGGTTGAAATAGCGCCCAACATAGGGCTGGCCGATAGTATTTGCGATTTAGTGAGTTCAGGAAGTACCCTGTTCAGCAATGGGTTAAAAGAAGTGGAAGTAATTTTAAAATCGGAAGCTTGTTTGGCAGTAAGCCAAAGCATTGCTCCTGAAATTCAACTAATACTTGATAAGTTGTTGTTTCGCATTCGGTCGGTGATGGCTGCCCGAAACAACAAATACATACTGTTGAATGCTCCCAATGACAAGCTCGAAAAAATCATTGATGTGTTGCCTGGAATGAAAAGCCCTACCATCATGCCCTTAGCTGATAAAAACTGGAGTTCGCTTCATTCAGTAATTAACGAAAATGACTTTTGGGAGGTCATTGATGAACTTAAAGAAAATGGAGCGCAAGGCATATTAATTATACCGATAGAAAAAATGGTGGCTTAGAAAATGTAAATTGAAAAATGGCTGTGACCATTTAAAACAAGAAGAATGATTAACTATTTTAACTATCCTGAAAAAAAGAACTGGCATGAAATACTTCAACGCCCTGCCCAAGATTTGAGCAAGCTCGAAGCCATTGTTTTAGAAGTGTTCAATGCCATTAAAACTGAAAGAGATAGGGCTGTTTTTAACTACACCAAAAAATTTGACGGGGTAGAGTTGGAAGACATGCGTGTTACCGATGAAGAGTTAAAAGAAGCTGAAAAACTGGTGGATGACGACTTGAAAAATGCTATGCAAGTTGCCAAAGCCAACATAGAAAAATTTCATGTTTCGCAAAAAGAAGAGGTGAAAATCATTGAAACCGTTGGAGGTGTGAAATGCTGGCGAAAAAACTTGCCAATCGAAAAGGTAGGATTATACATTCCAGGCGGAACATCGCCTTTATTTTCAACAGTTCTGATGCTTGGCATACCTGCCAAAATTGCTAATTGCAGCGAAATTGTTTTGTGCTCCCCGCCCAATAAAGATGGGAAAATTCATCCAGCAATTCTTTACGCTTCCCAACTTATTGGCATAACTAAAATATTCAAAATTGGAGGCATACAGGCCATAGGAGCAATGGCATACGGTACGGAAACAGTACCAAAAGTGTTCAAAATTTTCGGCCCCGGAAATCAATACGTTACAGCAGCCAAACAGCTGGTTTACAAAACAGGAACAGCCATTGATTTGCCCGCAGGGCCATCCGAATTGTTGATTGTGGGAGATAATATGGCTAATCCAGGATTTATTGCTGCGGACTTGCTTTCACAAGCTGAGCACGGGGCAGACAGCCAGGTGATTTTTGTTACATGGGAAAAGGAACTCATTTTAAAAGTTCAAAAAAAAGTAGAACAACAGCTCAAAGAGCTTCCCAGGAAAGAAATCGCACAAAAAGCACTGGATAATTCAAAATTTATTTTGGTAAAAAACAAGGAGGATGCGATTGCATTGACCAATGAATACGCACCGGAACATTTAATTTTGGCAGTGGAAGACGAAGACTTTTTTACCGATAAAGTACAAAATGCAGGTTCCGTATTTATCGGTAATTATACACCCGAAAGTGCCGGTGATTATGCTTCGGGTACTAATCACACGTTGCCTACCAACGGCTTTGCAAAGGCGTACAGTGGGGTTTCGGTAGAGAGTTTTATGAAAAAAATAACCTTTCAAAAAATCACGAGTGAAGGGTTGCAAACGATCGGTCCAATCATTGAAAAAATGGCAGAAGCAGAAGAATTGGAAGCGCATAGACGTGCTATTTCAATACGAACAAGATCCTCTTTTGAGGAAATTTAAGTCAGTAATATGAATTTTGTTTTAGAAAATATCATACGCGAAAATGTCAAAAAACTTGTGCCTTATTCATCTGCACGAAGCGAGTATTTTGGTGAAAAAAGTGTATTTCTCGATGCAAATGAAAACCCTTTTAATACGGGCTTCAATCGTTATCCCGACCCCTATCAACGGAAGTTGAAAAAGAAAATAGCACAACTCAAATCTGTTTCCCCAGAGAAAATTTTCCTCGGAAACGGCAGCGATGAAATTATTGATTTGCTGTTTCGAGCATTTTGCGAACCAGGGCAGGGCAAGGCATACATCCTGCCGCCTACCTATGGCATGTATGAAGTGGCATCAGCAATCAATAATGTGGATGTAATTCGTATTCCACTTACACCTGATTTTCAGGTTGACACTAAAACCGTATTAAAACAAATTTCCTCTACTGAAGTGGGGGTAGGGGGATCTTTACTTTTCATCTGCTCGCCCAACAATCCGACTGGGAATGCGGTGGAAAAGCAGGTAATTGAACTTTTACTTCAAAATTTCAAAGGTCTGGTAGTTTTGGACGAAGCATATATTGATTTTTCACCTCAAAAATCAGCCGTCAGTTTACTTGATAAATATCCGAATTTGGTAATACTTCAAACGTTTTCAAAGGCATGGGGAATGGCGGGCATACGTTTGGGAATGGGCTTTTGCAGTGAGGAAATAGTGCAGGTGTTAAACAAAATAAAGCCACCATACAATGTGAACGAAATCACACAAGAAAAAGCAATGGAATCGTTTAGTAAACCAGCTCGAAAAGAACAAGCTGTTCAGCAGATTTTGATGCAGCGGAAAATGCTTGAAATGGAACTGAGCCAATTGCCAATGATACAAAAAGTGTTTCCTTCAGACGCCAATTTTTTGCTAGTAAAAACAACCAATGCAGATGCCATTTACCGGCTATTAAAAACGAAAAAAATTATCGTGAGAAACCGCTCGAATTTGCCTTTGTGCGAAAACTGCCTGCGCATCACTGTGGGTACAGAGCAAGAAACTAAACTTCTCATCAAAACCCTTAAAGCATTCAGCAATGAAAAAGGTATTATTTCTTGACCGTGACGGAACGTTGATCACTGAACCTGAAGATGAACAAGTGGACACGCTCGACAAAATGGAATTTTATCCGGAGGTGTTTCAAAATATGGCAAAAATAGCCTCCCTCGATTTTGAGTTGGTCATTGTTACCAATCAAGATGGGTTAGGTACACCTTCATTCCCGAAGGAAGATTTTCTGAAGGTTCAGGAGAAATTCATAAAAGCATTTGAAAACGAGGGRGTTGTGTTTAACGATGTACTTATTGATAACAGCTTCCCCGAAGACAATTCACCAAACAGAAAACCTCAAACAGGAATGCTTGTTAAGTATATGGAGGGTGATTACGATTTGGAAAACTCTTACGTTATTGGTGACCGGCTCACAGACATGGAATTGGCAAAAAACCTCGGAACCAAGGGGATTTTTCTTCAAACAAGTAGGCARCTGGGTGATAATGAGCTAAACAGCACRCCAGAGGAATTGGAAGAAACCATTGTRAAAACAACAGCTAAGTGGAATGACATTTATGAGTTTTTGCGRTTAAAATCCCGAACTGCTGTTATCAGAAGAACTACCAAAGAAACCGACATCGAAGTYGAATTGTACATTGATGGGCAAGGCACAGCAGAAATAAGTACAGGTATTGCCTTTTTCGATCACATGTTGGAGCAAATTTCAAAACATGCAAGTGTAGATTTAAATATCAAGGTCAAAGGCGATTTGCAAGTAGACGAGCATCACACTATAGAGGATACCGCACTCGCCTTGGGTGAGGTTTTTAATAACGCATTGGGCGATAAGGCAGGAATTGAGCGTTACGGCTTCTGCTTGCCCATGGATGATTGCCTAGCACAAGTTGCGATTGACTTCGGAGGTAGAAACTGGATAGAATGGGATGCGGAGTTCAAGCGGGAAAAAATTGGGGAAATGCCTACGGAAATGTTCTTCCACTTTTTTAAATCGTTTAGTGATGCAGCAAAATGCAACCTAAACATAAAAGCTGAGGGAATGAACGAGCACCATAAAATTGAGGCTATTTTTAAGTCGTTCGCCAAAGCGATAAAAAAAGCGATAAAAAGAGACATTAACAACATGAATTTACCCACAACAAAAGGAGTTTTGTGATGAGTATGGTGGCGATAATTGATTATGGAGCAGGTAATGTGCAATCGGTAAAATTCGCTTTCAACCGGTTGGGAGTCGAGCCGATTTTGAGCCACAATATCGAGGAAATCCGCAAGGCAGACCATGTCATTTTTCCCGGTGTAGGGCATGCTCAAACCGCAATGGATGAGTTAAAAAAATACGGACTTGAAAAACTCATCCCTGAGCTGAAACAGCCTGTTCTTGGTATTTGTTTAGGAATGCAATTGCTGTGCGATTTTTCAGAGGAAGGGAAAGTACCATGCCTGGGGATCATTCCTGGAAATGTTAAAAAGCTTCCACCAAAGGTGGAGTTCAAAATTCCGCATATGACTTGGAACACTATTCAAAATATAAAAGGAAAATTATTTGAGGAAGTACAAGAAAATGATTTCATGTATTTCGTGCACAGTTATTACGTACCGAAAAATGAGCATACAAGTGCTGTATGCGATTATGTTTTGCCATTCAGTGCAGCTATTGAAAAAAACAATTTTTACGCCTGTCAGTTTCACCCGGAAAAAAGTGGAAAGACAGGCGAGCATATTTTAAAAAACTTTTTGGAATTGCGATGAAAATAATACCTGCAATAGATATCATTGAAGGCAAATGTGTACGTCTTACCAAAGGTGATTATGCAGAAAAGAAAATTTACAGTGAACATCCGCTGGAAGTAGCTTATCGATTTGAAGGTGCAGGCTTGCAATACCTGCACTTGGTAGATCTGGATGGTGCAAAAGAACAGCATATTGTCAACTGGAAGGTATTGGAAAAAATAGCTGCAAAAACATCATTGAAAATTGACTTTGGCGGAGGTGTGAAATCGGACAATGATATTCGCATTGCTTTTGAATCTGGGGCATCACAGGTAACAGGTGGTAGCATTGCGGCAAAAGACAAGGAAACATTCAAAAGATGGRTTRCARAATATGGCTCTGAACAAATCATTTTAGGAGCCGATGTGAAAGATGAAAAAATATGTGTTGCYGGTTGGCAGGARGAYACCGRAATTAACCTGTTTGATTTTGTAACGGATTACCAACAACAYGGAATAAARTATGTGATTTGCACGGATATMTCTAAAGACGGAATGTTGGAAGGCAGTTCGTTGGAACTATACAAAAAGATCAAGAAAAAATTTCCCAAAATAAAACTGATCGCCAGCGGAGGTGTAAGTTCAATAGGTGAATTGGAAAAATTGACAGAAATGGGTATTTACGGAGCCATCATCGGCAAAGCCATTTATGAAGGAAGAATCAAGTTAAATGAAATTGCTAACCTATTTTCAAAAGAGGTGGGTTAAGTAGAAAGTTTATGATAACGAAGAGAATAATTCCCTGCCTTGATGTGATGAATGGGCGTACCGTCAAAGGCATCAATTTTGTCAATCTGCGCGATGCTGGAGATCCTGTTGAGTTGGCTCAAAACTATGCAGATGTAGGTGCTGACGAGTTGGTTTTTCTAGATATTACCGCCACTAATGAAAAACGTAAAACGCTAACCGAGCTGGTGCAACGCGTAGCGCAAAAAGTCAACATTCCTTTTACCGTAGGCGGTGGCATAGGCAGTGTGGAAGATGTTTACACATTGCTTCATGCAGGTGCTGATAAGGTTTCCATAAATTCAGCAGCAATAAAAAAACCTTATTTGCTCAATGAACTTTCTGGAAAATTTGGAAACCAGTGCATTGTGGTTGCCATTGATGCAAAGCAAGTAAACGGCTCTTGGAACGTGTACTTGAATGGAGGCAGAATACCAACGGAAATGGACTTGTTCGAGTGGGCAAAAGAAGTGGAAAACAGGGGGGCGGGTGAAATTTTGTTCACTTCCATGAATCATGATGGCACCAAAAATGGTTTTGCCAATGAAGCATTATTAACGCTGTCAGAATTGTTGAATATTTCCGTAATTGCATCAGGAGGGGCCGGGAAAGCAGCACATTTCAGGGACACTTTTCAAAAAGGGAAAGCTGATGCAGCATTAGCGGCAAGCGTGTTTCATTATGGAGAGATTTCAATTCCTGAATTAAAATTATATTTAACAGAACAACAAATACCGATTAGAATTTGACACTAACATGCAACTTCAGTCATTAGAAAATAAAGCAAAACAGTTTTAATCGTTTAAAACGAAGTACATGAAACTCAATTACGAAAAAAACAACGGCCTTATTCCAGCCATCGTACAGGATGCGGAAACATGCAAAGTACTAATGCTCGGTTACATGAACGAAGAAGCATTAGAAAAAACACAAGCAGAAGGCAAAGTCACTTTCTATAGCCGCACAAAAAAACGCCTGTGGACCAAAGGAGAAACCTCAGGCAACTACCTTGATTTGGTCAGCATTACGCCCGATTGTGATAACGATACACTTTTGCTGAAAGCTACTCCCGCAGGACCTATTTGTCACAAAGGCACAGATACCTGTTTTGATGAAGAAAACAAAAACACACCTAATTTTATTAATGAACTCGAAGGTGTTATCAAAAACAGAAAACAAAACCCTACTGATAAATCCTACACTGCATCTCTTTTCAAGAAAGGAATAAACACCATCGCCCAAAAAGTAGGTGAAGAAGCTATCGAACTTATCATTGAAGCAAAGGACAATAATGACAAGCTATTTCTTAACGAAGCAGCCGATTTGCTTTATCACTATTTAGTATTGTTACAGTTAAAAGGAAAAGAGCTGAAGGATGTAGTAAAAGTGTTGGAGGAGAGGCACAGGAAATAATTTTTACTAATCAATTAGGAATTTAACAAGCTGTTTTTTGTGCCTATGTCTCTTTAAAAAATTGACTTATAAAAAAATAAAAAACATCATAACACCTACATTTTTAATACTTTAGTGTTGATAAAAAGCCAAAAAAGACTAATACGACATCTGATAAATAGCTGCAAAACCTAACACCCGAAAGAAAAYCACCCAACCCGAGTTTTTTAGCARTACTGTTAAATATAATTTTATCAGCAGGTAGRATTATTTGGATAGCAGTMTTAAACGGGACCACTCTGAGCATGGATAATAAAAATTAGACTAATGCCATATTATGAGTTGGTTTGAATATCTAACAATAGCTTTAATATTAATTGGAGCAGGTATAATGCTATATGCCATAGTATTCACCCGAAAAATACTTGTTGTAGTACACACGTTAAAAATTCAGAAGACCTGGGTTTTACTCATAGTGCTTATGAGTATCTTTTTTGTCGGTTATCTTATAGCAGCCGGATTAGTAATTTCAGAAAATAAAMATCTTGTAGTATTGATCACCGGCTTTATATTCTGTTTCGGAGCTGTGTTTGTTGCAATTACAGTGCATACAGGGTACAGTACAATTRTGGCTATCCGAAAGCTTTACAAAACAAGYGAACAAGCTGAGGAGCTAAAAAAGGCACAAGTTGAGCTCATAAACATGAACAATCAGCTTCTATACAAGAACCGGGAGCTGGGACAATTTGCATACATCGCCTCACATGATTTGCAGGAACCTTTGAGAACGATGCATAGCTTCACTCAACTATTGGAAGAGCAATACAAAGGTAAGTTGGACGAAGATGCAGACAAATACATTCGCTTTATTTCAGAAGCATCAACCAGAATGTCAGAACAGATAAAGGGTCTTTTAGACTATTCAAAAATTGGCAGTGAAAAACAATTAGATCTGGTAGATTGCAATGAAGTGGCAAACTTGCTGTTAGGGGATCTTGATTCTGTGATCAAAGAAAGTAAAGCCAAAATACAAATTGATAAACTGCCTACCCTTAATGCATATCCAACTGAACTCAAGCAACTTTTTCATAACCTGATAACTAATGCCATTAAATACAGAAAAAAAGACCAAGATCCGCTCATTAATATTGCAGCTCTAAGGGAGGACGGGCACTGGAAATTCTCCTTCGCTGATAATGGCATTGGCATAGAAGACCAACACAAGGAAAAGATTTTTATTCTTTTCAAGCGCTTGCATGGCAGAGCCGAATACGAAGGTGAAGGCATTGGTTTGGCACAATGTAAAAAAATAATAGAATTGCACGGTGGAAAACTTTGGGTAAATTCGCAGTACAATCAAGGAAGCACATTTTATTTTACMATTCCAACTAACTTGCAATGAAACAAAAACTGAATTGTATTTTACTTGTTGATGATGATGAGGCCACTAACTTTATCAACAAAATGATTATCAAACGAGTTGACTGTTCTGAACACGTACAAGTTGAAGACGATGGCCAAAAGGCGCTGGACTTTCTGACAACAAAACTAAATGATGAATACCCCCGGCCTAACTTGATTTTTCTCGACATCAATATGCCTGTTGTTGACGGCTGGGAATTTCTCGATAGATACAAACACCTGRATGCGGATCAAAAAGGTGAAGTCATCATTATTATGCTTACCACTTCTCTTAATCCAGACGATCAAACGAGAGCCGAATYGTTAACAGAAATCTCAGGATTTAAACGGAAGCAGCTAACTGTAGAGATGCTTAATGAAATATTAAKCGAGCACTTTGCTGACAGACTTTAAAAAATAATAACAAAGCCGGGCTTCTATAATTCTCTATAAAATTAGAAGAGTTACATACGTACGATTGATTACCCTACCGCTTTCTTTTGCCTCTTCCTGTCATGCTCATTGAGCATAATCTTCCTTAGGCGAATAGATTTTGGGGTTACCTCAACATATTCATCTCCTCCAATATATTCCATAGCTTCTTCTAAGGAGAACCTTATGGCCGGAGTTATAGACACTTTATCATCTGAACCTGAGGACCGCATATTAGACAGTTTTTTGGTCTTGGTCACATTGATTACCAGATCATCCTGCCTGGTGCTCTCTCCAATCACCTCACCTGCATATATTTCAACATTTGGATCAATGAAGAATTTACCCCTGTCTTGCAGTTTATCAATTGAATAGGCAATAGAAAGTCCTGTTTCCATCGCGATCAAAGCGCCATTTCTCTTCCCTAGGATATCTCCTTTCCATGGCTCATACCCATTAAACCGATGGGAGACTACGGCTTCTCCTTCAGTAGCGGTTAGCAGTGGATTAGTAAGTCCGATCAAACCCCTGGCAGTTATTTTGAATTCTAAATTTATCCTATCGTTCTTGGTCTCAATATTCAGGATGTCACCTTTACGCTTGGTGACGATCTCTATGACTTTACCGGAAAATTCCTCTGGAACACTTACATTTAATAGTTCTACAGGTTCATGCTTAAACCCATCTATTTCTTTGATCACCACCTTGGGCTGACCTAGTTGAAGCTCATAACCTTCTCTCCTCATCGTTTCTACCAGAATAGCCAAATGCAGAATACCCCTACCAAAGACTATCAACTTATCCGGTGAATCTGTTTCTTCCACCTTGAGTGCAAGGTTTTTCTCCGTTTCCTTAAATAATCTATCTCTTATATGCCTTGAGGTGACAAATTTTCCTTCTTTACCAAAAAACGGTGAGTTATTTATAGTGAAGAGCATACTCATTGAAGGTTCATCGACCGAGATGGGTTTTAAGGCTTCGGGTTCATTAATATCAGTAACAGTATCGCCAATGTCAAAATTTTCCAGCCCCATGATGGCTACAATTTCACCCGATTTTACTTCATTTTTGGTTTTTTCTTTTCCCAATCCTTCGAATGTAAAAAGTTCTTTGACGACAGATTTATTGATTTGCCCATCTCTCTGGACGATAGAGACCTGGTCACCCATTTTAATACTTCCTCTATACACTCTTCCTACCGCTATTCTCCCAGTGTATGACGAGTAATCCAATGAGCTTATCTGTAATTGCAAGGTACCCGGATTTTCTTTTGGTGGGTCGAAATATTCGATAATAGTATCTAATAAATAGGTGACATCATTAGTTGGTGTTTTCCAGTCGGCACCCATCCATCCCTCTTTTGATGAACCGTATACGGTTGGATACTCCAGCTGCTCTTCTGTAGCGTCAAGAGAAAACATCAGGTCAAAAACAAGTTCATTGGCCTCCTCAGGGTTACAATTCGGTTTATCCACCTTATTGACAACCACAATAGGTTTTAAACCCAGTTCTAATGCTTTTTGCAAAACAAATCGTGTTTGTGGCATGGGGCCTTCAAAAGCATCCACCAGTAACAGCACTCCGTCAGCCATATTTAGCACACGCTCTACTTCTCCTCCAAAATCAGAGTGTCCGGGAGTATCGATGATATTTATTTTTGTGCCTTTATATCTTACCGATACATTCTTAGCTAAAATAGTAATTCCTCTCTCACGTTCCAGATCATTTGAATCCAGTATCAATTCCTCCACCTCCTGGTTATCCCTGAATAAATTTACCTGATGTAGGATCTTGTCGACCATCGTTGTTTTGCCATGATCAACATGTGCTATTATTGCAATATTTCTTATCTCCATTTTATTCTTGTGTCTTATTCAAAAAGCCCGCAAAAATAGTCTATTGTTATAAATGTAAGGAATTGATTTTATTTTTGATCGAAAAAGCAGCTCTTGCCAGGCCAGTTGTGTTTGATTTATAAAAGCAAGTAGTTTTTTATAAATGTTTTGGTAATTGTAAAAAAACCTATACCTTTGTACTGAACGGTCTAATTTATGAAGCATTCAAGAGAAGATATTATAGAGGGGGGAATCCAGCTTTTCAGGGTTCATGGTTATCAAGGAACCGGCATTCAGCAAATCCTACAATCTTTAGATATACCTAAAGGATCCTTTTATAATTATTTTAAAAGCAAAGAAGAGTTTGTAATAGAAGCGGTATCATTATACGGAAAAAACGGGCTGCAGAAAAACAAGGAAATATTAAGAAATAGATCCGTATCTCCATTAAATCGAATTTTAAAGCAACTGGAACAAGTTCAAAAGGTATATATTGCTGAGTCCTTCGAGAAAAGCTGTTTGTTAGATATTTTAGCCATAGAGATAAGCGGCATCAATAAAAAAGTGGCAAGAATCGTTAACAAAGTGTTTGAAGAGAGAAAAGTAATTTATGCCAAGTGTATAAAGGAAGGTCAAGAACAAGGTGAAATTAGAGTCGATGAAAAGGCTCAAGATTTAGCAGAATTTTTATTAACAGGATATTCAGGAGCTCAGCTAAAAGCTAAAACAGAGAAAAGTATACGCCCTATGAAGGTTTTTGTAAAACAGTACGTTAATTATATAGAGAGATAAAAAATTAATGAACCTTATTTGTCAAACAATGCGATTTAAAGCTAAAAGGGAAAAAAGTATAAGTCCTATGAAACATTTTATAAAACAATACGTTAATCAAAGTAATGAGATAAAGTGGTTTAATCATAAATAAGTAGACCAGTCTAATTATCAGCAGTGAAAACAATTAATAAAATAAGAAATCTAATAGTAAAGGACTTTACAAACGTAAGGTTGACGGTTCATAAATTACAAAAGATAAGAGGTTCCCCGAAAAACAGATGGGAAACAGTTAAAGAAATCTTCTTTAACTTAAAACAAGTAAACTAGTTTAATTATTAATAATAAAGCAAATAAAATGAAAAACAATGTAATTATTGCTGCACTAATGTTAACAACTCTTAGTATGTCAGCAGCAAGTTGTTCAAGTAACAACGCAAATAATGTTCCGAAAAACACTTCTACCGGAACCATGGCAAAAACAGAAGTGGACAACATAACCACTCTTGCAGCTGCAGAGGTCATATTTCAAAAAGGCAAACTGATCGAGGTAGCATTTCTATCTGTAAAAGGTGGTAAGGAAAAACAACTTAATGAAGAGTATTTTCCTAAAGTAATGCCTATTGTAACTGAATATGGAGGAAAACCATTGTTGACAATAGGTGTTCAACATGCATGGTCAGAAGAGATAAAACCACAAATGGTGGTGTTTTTTGAATGGCCAAGTGCTGCCAAAAAAGAAGCCTTTGAAAAAGATAAAAGGTTTAAAGAAGTTAAAAAAATCAGAGATGATGCACTTAGCTTTTTAAAATTAAGCTTTTTCGAAGTAGAACAGGACCTGCCTGTTCAGTTAGATAAAAGTAAATTCTATGAAGTATATGGAATGTCTATGGACAAAGAAAACGGGCATTTAATGCAAAAATACTTCGAAAAAGCAGGTCCAATATGCGTGAACGATTATAGTGTTGATTTTGCATTATCGATGAAACCGGTACCGGTTAGTATTTCCGGAAGTGAACATTATGTTCCTCAAACTTTTGGACTTGCAATTTGGCCCAGCGCAGATGCAAATGCTAAGTATTTTGGCTCTAAAGAATATGCCGAAATCAAACACTTTAAAGAAGATGCATTAGAAAGAATGGACGCTTGGCAAGGGTCTGTAATTCTAAAACAATAACAACAACAAAACAGATAAGAAGGCCATTTTTATAACAGTTACATGGTTAAATGGCCTTTCTTATTTGTTTAAAAATTTAAACATTAATCAAATAAAAACAATTAAAATGAAAAATTCAATAATTGGAATGGGACTATTATCAATAATGATGGTAACCTCTTGTAAAGTATCAGATATGAGAAAAGGAACAGGCCTACACAAGGTAGATAGAGCTAAAAGTTCCGATCAAACAAAAGGAAAACAAATACTTTATGCTTATATAAAAAAAAATGGCTATGATAAGTTTAGCTCTGTCAACACCTATCAAGTCCATGCACATGAGCATTGGAAAGGAATGATGGGCAACATGGGCAATCCATGGCCTGAGAGTAAAATAAGTTATGTAATGAAATTTGTTCCGGACTTAAATGATTTCACTAACCAGGTAAAGCTGACCAGTAAAAAGAAGAAAGGCGACATTTGGGGAATGAAAAAAACTACTTCATCTTCTTATTATAAAAAATCAGGAGAAGCAAGTAAGAGGATTAAAGAGGGTATGATGTCTTTTAATTTAGCAAATTACCAGTGGTGGATTGAATTCCCTTACCGACTTAGCCAGCTCAAAAATGTGACTTATGCCGGTGTGAGAGAAAAAGATGGCCAAAAATATGATTTGGTATTGGCTACTTGGGGGAATGATTTAAAAGTGAATAAAGAGTACGACCAATACTTGATGTGGTTTAACAAAGCCACAGGGGCGATGGATTTGGTAACTTTTACCTATCGAAACGTGCCGATGATGTCACCCTCGTTTATGTATGGAACAGCTATTTTTGAAAACTTTAATACTGTAAATGGTATAAACATTCCTTTTTCACAAAAGTTTCAGATAAATGGGCCGAGTAAGGAAAAGAAGTATGCTCATCATTTTACAATTGATAAAATTGATTTCAACTCCTTTGACAAAGCAGAGCTATTAAATTAAATGTTAATTAGATATACATGCCCGGGGTTTAAATCCCGGACATGTATATATTTTAAGGGCTGGGTAATAATACATTCAATTTTGAGGGAAGGCGTTTTTTGTAAGAAACGACTAGGAAATCATCAATTACAGGCCAAATCTAAGATTCTTACACGTTAAACACAGCTAGTTATTCACAATCTCTATCTCTACTTCGGGTGCTCGCCCATGACTTTCACCTGTGTACGTCATATCTGGAAAGCGCTGCATCGCCAGTTCCCAGCAGGATGTTGGAGTGATGGTACTTTCACTGTGAGTGTCTTTATCGCAAAGCGTCAAACCGAATACCAAAAACAAAGCCGCCTCACAATTGCTTATGAGACGGCCTCTTTTTCTTTAAAAACAATCTGATTTATTCAATGACAATTCTCTCGGTTCTCCTTTCTCCGTCAGCATTTGACACAGTAATGAAATACGTGCCTGCTTCAAGATGTGTGAGGTCAATTTGCTTGATGTAGCTTCCGTTCACGGCAATTTCTTTGCTGTAAACAGTTTGTCCGAGTACATTGATGGCATTGATAAAGTAGTCATCAACAGTGTTTTTAAATTCAATATAAAACTGCCCTTTGTTCGGGTTAGGGTAGATGGCCATTGAGGTCAATGGATTTTTGTCGTCAATGCCTGTTATCCAAATTTGGATAGAACTGGTAGCGACACAGCCGATGCCATCAGTAACCGTTACGATGTATGGGCCCGATACAAGTCCTGTGGCTGTTGCTGTTGTTTGGTTGTTGGCGTCATTCCATACGTAAGTGAAAGGGGAAGCACCACCCGTAGCAGTTGCAGTAGCCGTGCCGTTGCTGGCACCTGTAGAGTCCTCATCGGTTTTGACAGTAGACACGCTGAATCCTGCACATTTTGAAAAGTTAAGGCGAACCATCGGTGCCCCGGTGACAAAAAACCAAGTACCAGCGCCTTGCCCGTTGCAATCATCAACATCTAACAAGAACGAAGTTTGTGGAGGAACAGTTCCTGAAGAACCGATAGCCACAGTATCCGAAGCTGACTGAAAGCTTCCGATAACTGCTATATAAGTAGTATCAGAAGCAAGCAGCGTTGTAGGAGTAAGCAAAGGAATGGTTAGTAATGTTCCAAGATCCGCAGCATCTAATGCATAAAAATCGGTTTCGGCAACAACAGTAGCCAAATCGCTTTGGTAAATTTTTCCCTGCACTATTGCTCCGGGTACTGAAGCGGCAGCTACTATGAATGCACTGATCGAAGTGGCTTCCTGGTCTGCATAGATATCAAAAGCGTGACCTATTTCTGATCCTCCACATGTTTCTGCAATCATAAAAAAGCCACCTGCCCAGTTGTCTGTATCTCTTGAATATACAGAATCGCCAACCGTTAATTGCTTGGTTATTTGAGAATTGGTTGTTGCTGAATCAGCTGATCCTGAGAAAGTGAAATCATAAGTTCCTGTAGTATCGGGAGTGTAGGTAGTTGACGTCATCAAAGTATCCTGCACGCCTGAGTTCAACGTAATGGGAGCACTTGAGCCGGTAAATACAGTGTTTCCTCCACGTGTTACAGTGACATCAAACGTTGTGTTGGTTTGATTATTTGCTCCTGCATTTTGAATAGCGCCTTCAAAATTCAATGGATTAGCAGATGCTTGTGCCAAAGGAGATTCTGTGTATTCGAGTTCAAAAGCTGCCCATACCCCGTCAACATTGGCATCTATAATATCCATGTCATTTGCTGGCGGTTCTTCAATAACAATGTCGTCAACAGCCCATTCGTAATAATCACCGTCAAAATCAAACTGCAAGCGCACATCGCTTTGACCACCTGCAACAGCGGAAATATTGACTTTAATTTGCTCGTCAAACGGTGAAGCAGCGTTGGCAGCCAACGTTGAGGCCCAAACTTCAGTCCATGTTGTTCCTCCATCTACGCTTACATTCACTGTCATGCTGGCCGCAAAGTTTCTGGCGTATCGGTAGAAAGACAACAGCACGGCAGTATTTGCAGAAAGATCTATTGCATCTGTTTGTAAAATTCCAGTGTGGGGTGACGGTGCAACTCCCGAACCCAAAGCTCCTGCACATGTGCCGCCTGGGTCATCAAGGTAATTTGAATCAAAGATTACAAACCCGTTTGCTACGGAGGGTGATTGTATTGGATCACCTCCTGAGCAACCGCCTTGTCCACCAACAGAGGTGTTTGGCGTAGTGGCCGGCCCACGGTATTCCCACATGGCAGCAGTAGGAGTTCCATTGTTGCTCCAACCTGCAGGGATTCCATTTGCAAAATCTTCTGACCAGATTATTGCTTTGGCCGTTGGCGTTGAAGAGATTCCCTTTGCTTGTGCTTCAGGTGCCGATGTAATGTGTTTTTTCATCAATGGTTGTACATTGAAGTTTTGGCATATTGCCGTTCCTGCAATGAACAAGCCGCTAAAAATTGCGTAAACTTTTTTCATGATTTTAACATTAGGTTAGTAATAAATTTCATTTTTAGGTGCGCAAATATAATAGAATGTTTTTATTTTAGGGAACCTCTAATAATTCATTTCTTTCAAAAACCAAAAATAACAGATAAGATGCAAGGCATATTTTTTTGGAATAGCCTGAGCTATTTCATAAAAAATATAACGCAGTCAGGTTGTCTGTTATCTTTGTTCCCATTGGGTTTTCATAGTTTTTCAAATACAGCATCAAATTTTCTTACATTATCCCGATAGTGTTTCAAAATTTTTCTTTGTCTTTAAAAAACTATGAAAATTTTGATGCGACTGAATTATTAGAGGCGCCCTATAGAATGTAATGTGTCTTTCAGACGTGCATTATTGCTCTTGGTTGCCACCCAAAAGTACATATTGTATCATGTTTGCTCCCATTTGCAGGGCTTTTTTACGGCTCGATTTCGAGTCATTATGTATGGATGGATCCTCCCAACCATCGCCTAGGTCGCATTCGTAATCGTAAAAGCAAACCAAGCGGCCTTCGTAGATCAGCCCGAAGCCTTGTGGAGGGCTGTCATCGTGTTCATGGATTTTTGGAAGCCCATTTGGGAAGTCATATTTTTGATGGTAGATGGGGTGGGAGAAAGGTAATTCAATAAGTTCCAGTTCAGGGAAAACCTTTTTTAATTCCGTGTGGATAAACTTGTCCATGCCGTAATTGTCAGAAATATGCAAAAAACCACCGGCTGTAAGGTAATTTCGAAGATTTTCAGCCTCTTGCTGCGAAAACACTACGTTTCCGTGCCCGGTCATGTGTAACAGGGGATAATTGAAAATTTCAGTGCTGCCAACTTCAACAACTGCCTGCTCGGTGGCTATGTTTGTTCCCATGTTTTGGTTGCAAAATCGGATGAGGTTGGGCAGTGAGGTCTCCAAATTGGCGTACCAGTCACCACCACCGTTGTATTTTAACAACGCAATTTGGTAGCCGAATTGCTGGCCCAGTGCAGGAAAAGAGATTGTAGTAATTAAAGAAATAAGAAAAAGGAATTTCATTTGAGTTAGTTTATCAATAATTTACCTGTTTTCACAGTTTCTCCATCTAATTCTAATCGGTAAAAATACATACCGCTTTTTAAATCTCCCCTTTTGATTGTCAATTGATTATTGATAATTGTTGATTGAAAAACCTTTTCGCCTAAGACATTGTAAATAGTGAGTTCTGTGTTTTCACTTTTTAATTCATCATTCAAAATTCGTAATTCAAAATTCCCTTTTGAAGGGTTGGGATAAACCATTACTTCCAAGCTCTTCTTTTTGATGAAAATAGCAGAGACGGGAAAACAGGGATTGATTGCACTGAACAGTTTTTGCAACGAATCAATTGGCTCTACCCCCTGTGGTACGCTCGGTACGTTTATATCCAGGTAAATGCTGCTCGAATCGGCTACCCGAATAAATGCCGAAAGTGAAGAAACGCTGTCAGCCAAACAACGGATATCGGCTCCCGGTACATTGGCTCCCTGCAACGCGGCCATCAGTTTGCAGGCCAAATCGCCGGTGGCATTGAGAAAACCCGCTTCCATCGAATCTAAAATTTCCTGTCCCAAAAGAATATTGCCTTGAATTGCATAATTCGGCCCGGTGATGTGATTTTTGTAATCATCGGCATTGGAACCGGTGTATCCTGCACTGCGTGGGTTTCCGAGCGAATCAAAATCGACAATGCCGTATTGGCGGTAGGTTTCGTCATAAAAAGTGCCCATGTACCAAAAGCCTACATCATTGGCTGCAAGCCACCCGATGATGGTATCGGGATGCGCCAACGAAGTGTCCATGTAGTTATCCGCATTGTCTTGGTTGGGCGAATAATACCACGCCTGTGTGTGAATGGCGCCCCTGCCGGGGTGGATAGAGCTGATAATCATGGCGCCCAACGGGTTGTTGCCGCTAGCCCCAAGGCAGGAGGCACCTGCACTGCCCACTTCGCCAGTTACCGAATCAACGGCTACAATGGAGAAGGTATCTTGTGAAAAAGAAGAAATCGAAAAGGCAATTGCTGCTGAAAGTAGAAATGCTTTTTTCATTTTTTGGTGATTTGATTTGGAAACAAAAATCTAAATTAATTGAAAATAATCATAGGACGAAATTTTCTTCTGCACGCATACAATATTTATGTTGTTTTGCGGTTTGGAAAAACTTCTGTGATTAATAAACCAGGCGCATTGAAACCATTTAACCACATAACTATTCAACCATTTCTCTATCTCATACCTTTATTCCTGTTTTCCACGCTCTCTGCCCAAATCAACCCACAAAACATTACGATTGCCCGCGACCAATGGGGTGTACCGCATATTTTTGCTAAAACAGATGAAGAAGTGGCTTACGGTCTGGCATGGGCAACAGCTGAAGATGCTTTCCCCACCATGCAGGAATCATTGCTTATGGCACGCAAAGAACTCGCCTCGGTAAAAGGAAAGGAAAGCGCCATTGTTGACATTGCCTGCCATTTAATAAAGGCAGAAGAAACAGTAAATGCCAAATACGAAACCGATCTTTCGCCAAAATTCAGAAAGGTGTTGGAAGGGTTTGCCGCAGGCGTGAATTCTTATGCCGAAAAGCACCCGAAAGAAATACTTAAAAAAGGCATTTTTCCTATTTCAGGAAAGGATATTCTTCAGGGATACATGCTGGCGCTTACCTTTATGTCTCATGCACAGCGGGATATTGAAAAAGTTTTCAAAGACAAAGTGGAGTTTAATGAGAATCAATTGCCTGCCGGCTCCAATGCTTTTGCGATCAGTAAAAAGCGCACAAAAGATGGCAAGACCTACCTCGGCATCAATTCCCATCAGCCATTAGAAGGCGCTTATGCCTGGTACGAAGTGCATTTAGCCAGCGAGGAAGGRTTGAATATTTTGGGCGGTACATTCCCCGGTGGRATGTGCATTTTTCACGGRGTGAACGAAAACCTCGGCTGGGCGCACACCCTYAACCAGCCCGAYTTGTCGGACATCTACAAACTTACCATGCATCCTWCTGAAAAAAAYAAATACCGCTTTGATGGCAAGTGGGAGACACTGGAAGAACGYCCTGTGAAAATAAAGGTGAAGCTGGGGCCTRTTAAAATACCGGTGAAACGYACTTTTTACTGGAGCAAGCATGGTGCGGTGATTAAAAACAAAAGCGGTTACTATGCGGTGCGTTTTGCTGCCAACATGGATATTCGGGTGGCCGAGCAGTGGTATTGGATGAACAAGGCACAGAATTTCGATGAATTTAAAAAAGCGTTGGAAATTCAAGGATTGCCTTCGATGAACATTATTTATGCCGATAAATGGGATAATATCTATTATTTAGGCAATGCTAAATTCTCGAAGCGCCATGCTGAATTGGATTACACCAAAGCGCTGCCCGGTGATTCGTCTTATTATTTGTGGAATGGAGAATTTTACCCCATTGATTCGTTGCCGCAAATACTAAATCCTGATTGCGGTTATGTTTTTAACACAAACAATACACCTTTAAACAGCACATGTGCAGAAGAAAACATAAAGGGTTTTAATCCAACTTTCGGTTACACTACAAAAGACAACAACCGGAGTTTGAGCTTCCAGCATCTCATATCACAATACGATAAAATCAGTTATGATGATTTCAAAAAAATAAAGTATGACAGGGGAATAATGACTCCCGCTTATACCACAAGCATGGAGAACCTGGAAGAATATTTTCATCTCGACCCGAAAAAATACCCTGATATTTCAGATGTGATTGAACGCATCGGGAAATGGGACAGGCAGGTACTTGTAAATAGCAAGCCTGCATCAATTATGGTGCTTTCGCTGCAGTACCTTATTAAAATTTTGCGTGAAAGAGAAATCGCTTGGGGCATCAACACACTTCCCGAAAAAGATTTTGCCGATGCCATGCGTCATGCCAAAAAACACTTGCTCAAACATTTCAAAACCATTGATGTAAAACTGGGTGATGTGCAAAAACATGTTCGGGGTGATGTAGAACTGCCCATTGGTGGCTCTGTTGATGTACTGGCAGCTATTTACAGCGAACCGTATAAGAAAGGAAAGCTGAAGGCCTTTGCAGGCGAGTCGTATATTGAACTGGTGCGGTTCACTGAAAATGGCCCAGAAATTGAAACGGTGAACTGCTACGGTTCGTCCAATCGTGAAAACAGTCCGCACTATACTGACCAGATGGAAATGTTCGTCAACCAGGAACTCAAGCCGATGACGCTCGATAAAGAAACCATCTTAAAAGAAGCGGAGAAGGTTTATCATCCTCAGTAGCGCCATCACTTACCCGAGGAGTGGGAGCAAGGGCTGTGACATAGCCCAACCAGGCTGTATTTTAATACCTCATTCAATAATATTTTATTCAACAATACGTTGTGAGGAAGATTTGAACGAAATTAAATTTCCAGAAGAGCTATAAAAATGAAAAACAAGTTTTTGATAATAACAGGATTGGTGTTGCTTGTTGCATGTACTACGCAGGGACAAAGTAGCGATGTACCTATTTGGCAAATAATAGATTTGGGTGGAGGCGTGGTCTATGACGGATATGTTTCTAAAGGAGGCTTTAATGGTGAAGGAACCATGACCTATTCTGATGGGAGCAAGTATTCAGGACAATGGAAAAACAGCATGAGGCATGGTAATGGAACCATGAAATGGAAGAACGGAAATCGATACCAGGGGCATTGGCGAGAAGATTTAATGAGCGGTAAAGGAACTTTGCTGTGGAAAAATGGTAATAAATACATGGGAAAATTTGAAGACAATTTACAAAACGGAAGAGGAACCATGGTATATACAGATGGGTCTATTTATGCAGGTTCGTTTATGGCTGGAAAGCCACATGGTAAAGGCAAACGAATAGCCAAAGACGGTACTACTGTGAGGGTTTCTGAAAATAGCAGCGATTAAGAGCAGCCTTCACAAAAAAAGGAGCTAAATGGTGTCAGTTTTCTGAGAAATAGGCTGCGAATCACCGTTTTCTACTACGAAAAGGTTGCCCACATCTTAACGAACCGCTGTATACGAGACCCTTACGTACAGTGGTGTGAGGGCCTCACCCCGTCAGCTTTCGCTGGCGGGGCGGGCTACTCGATTACCAGCATAACCTTTTTGTTTGTCCGCTGTTAATGTGTCTGTATGTCCCGAAATAATTCAAGAATGTCTGTCGGAATTAGTTCAGGAATGTCGTCAATTATTTTGTTAATCATTTCTTTTTTTAATTCTCCGTCCTTATTGTATTTGTTGAGTTGCGGAAAAACGGTTTTCAAATGTGTCTCCAAGTCGTGTCCTTGGTGATGCAAATACCACTGCGGAATTTCAATCTCAATGCCACTAATGTATTTCACTTTAATTTTGGTATTGTCTGACGGATTGATTTGAGGAAATATTTTTGCCGTCAAGAAATCTGCAATGACTTGTAATTGCGGAGTAGAAAGGTTTTTAAAATCAGAGTAACTTTCATTTTTCACAAGCCCAATATCTACTCTTGATATAATTTTGTCACGCAACAATAGTGAGGTGATAAGCAGTGGGTCAAAAAGATAATTTTCAATGCTGTATCTTTTATTTTCACCTAATACTTTTACATAACCATTAGTATTATTTTTTTTGTCCCAGTCAATTATTCCGAAAATGGATTTATTTCCAAAATCGCTAAGTTGTCCGACAACTTGCTTTACTTGGTCGCAATTTCCAGAACCGTCAACGCCCGATGAAATAAAGTTTAGCGAAACATCATTAACTAAATTTACTCTCAATTTGTCGTATGCCTTGTCATAGAAAAGCACATCATATTTACTCTCAACAAAAACTTGTCTCCGATTTTCATAATTGATACTCAAAGCAGGAACACCTGATGTTAAAATTTTAAGTGCCCTATCTTTTGTGGTCTTTTCAACTCTTTGCCCTGTCTTGTTCATCACGAACAAATTATCTTCGTTGCATAATGCTACTGTTGAGGGAGAATGTGTCGTAACAATTACTTTAACTCCTTTGTCTTTTACGAAAACTCTTTCAATAACATCTAAAAATTGTTTTGACATTGAAGGATGAAGAGAAGCGTCTGGCTCATCCATCAGAAGAACTTTGGGAAATTCTAAATCACGATTAGAATTATAAAGTGCTAATGCAAGCGACATCAAAACTTTTTCTCCTGATGATAACTCGCTGAATTGTATTTCAGCACTGTTAAAATTATTTACCAGTTTCAATTCAAATGGAGCGTCTCTATTTGAATTAAAAGGAGAATTTATGTGGTAATCTAATTTTGCTTCTTTGATAATTTTATTTACAAAGTCCCAAGGAGCTTCACCAAATATTTGTAAAAATTGCTCATCGGTTAAGTATTCAATCTCATTATGTTTTTTAATATCCTTTCTAAATTGTCTGTATTGATTGTCATCATATTTATCTTGATAACGCTTAAAAAGGTTAGAAAAACTTTGATAGAAAATATCATTATGCATTGCGTCATCAGGAGGATAATGGTTATAAAAGTCGTCAGATGTAAGTTCGCTAATTGCTTTATTTGCTTTTTTAGCAATCGTTTCTATGATCTTTCTTTGTCGGACATCTCCAATATGGTGTTCTAATAGTCTTTGAGGCTGTGTTCGGAAAGTATGTTGAAAGCCCTGATATATGTCCCAGAGATTTTTTGTATTTTGATTTAATTGTTCTCTTGTAACAATAACACTGTCGTTAGGAGTAAGGGAATGAGCAGACACATATTTGCAAGTGTTTCCGTTTGGAGGGTTTAATATTGCTCCCTTGTCAGTCAGTTGAATAATTCCCCTTGCAAGCCCAGATAGAATTTGTGTCTTGCCCGCACCGTTAATGCCTGTCAGAATAGTAAGGTCGGGTAGGTCAATGGAAATCGGAGTTAGTGATTTATATTTTGTCGTCAGATTTAGTCTCATTTTGTCTGTCGGTTAATTGTCCGCTGTCGTTTTAGGGTTGCTGGTAACATATGTATAAACAGCATGCCGTTTATACACCTTATAAAATCACCCGCCTAAATTAATGAAAATCTGCACATTTTCTATAGAGCAATGCAGCTCCTGAAATTTCTTGCTGCTAATGTGAGTGTAAATTTATCAGTATCCAGTGTTGTGTCCCAGCTCAAAAGAAAACCTCTGAAAGGAGCTAAATGTTGTCAGTTTTCTGAGAAATAGGTGGGGTGTGAATTTGCTGCTTTTGTTGTGTTTAGTTAGACACATATTTTGATAGTAGCTGCTTAGTGTGGCGCCTCCACGTTTGTTAAAATCAAAAATGTTTTGTCACACCTCCAAGTTTGAATCGTCTAAATAGTAGATAACAAAAAAAAAGTCATGAAAACAAAAGAGATTAAAACAATTGGCATTTGTGTCGCAGTTATTGTAACTGCATTTGTCGGATTCAAGGCAATATCGAATGTCAGTGAAAGAGAAAACATTAATATTAATAATAAACAAACAGAAAGTAAAATGGAACAAAAAGAAACAGCAAACAAATTGCCAACAGCAGACAAATGGGTATCAAGCCCTACAAGAAATCGATTGATA
>NVWW01000017.1 GCA_002746335.1 Flavobacteriales bacterium
TCATTACCAATTGGGCAGGTACTATGGTTCCCATATTAATGGCTCGTAAAGTCATGCTAAAGTTTAAACAGGGTAACGAAATGAAAGATGGTTTTAAGCCTCCAAACCAACTAACAGACAGTTTTTTGAGAGCTTTAATGCAATTGGAACTCTCACTGCCATTCTTTCCGGCATTTGGCACATCGGTGTTTGCTATTGCCAAGGTTGCTTAGCTTGCGGCAAAAATTTATTCAGGTAGTTACCCAATAACAACAAGCAGGCAATTAAAATTAGACTCAGAGCGCCTAAAACATACATTGGAAAAGGCCACACCAACAAGGCAGGCAAAGAATAAAAAGCTATTCCAGCGGCAAAGGGAATCCATTGTTTTAATGGCGGTTTAACCAAAAACAGCAGCACCAACCCCACGTTGAAACAAATCAACAATTTCCACAATATATCAAAGAATTTAAGTGTAACTGTTTTCATAATAAAAAACGGGTTCTTTCTTAAAATTGAAAAGATCTCATTTTTTAAAATACTCTCATATTCTTCGGGTATGTATGTGAGCGTAAACAATGGGCTACTTGTTTCCGGCTGATTTTTCATATATCGGTTGGCACGATCAAGCGCTTGCATATCAGACCATTCTATACCGTATTTATTATTTTCAATATAACCCAATCCTAAGTAAACATTGTGCCAAAAAATATGAGAGTTGACGAAATTTCCAAACTCAGGCTTTCTCCCATAATGGTTTTCAAGAACAGCATCGCGTTTTTTTGCCAGCAAGTAAAAACCGGTTTTCGGGATCACAAAAGACAGCAACAATAGACCAACGAGAGTGACTTTTGGCTTTAAGCTTAAATATTGCTTTCCTGAAAACAACAGCCCAATTAGTAAAAACAACAGCAGACCTGTCCCTGAATGGTCGCGAAAAAGGTTAGCTATTCCCACAAGCAATCCAAGCAAAAAAGCAGCAATGAGCAAAGGTTTGAGCTTTTTCTTCTTCCAAATCCACAGCGTTATTGGCACAGTAGAAATAACAGTAAAAGCAAGCACGTAAACATCAAAAACATAAAAACAAAAAAATGCAAAAGCGCCTAGCAACAGATTGGCGATGAACCGTGTCCAAAAGTTTCGAAACAACAGCGCAAACCCCACAGAACTCAACACAAAACCACCAAAAACCAAGCTGCTAAACAGAAGCTTGTAGGCGAACATGTATTCTATTGAGAAAAGGCGAGCAATGAGCGGTACAAAAAAGTAAATACCCACATCATCTCCTGATGATTCAATCGGATAATACAATTTGAATTCTGCCCCGTTAGGGTCGGTGAAATAGGAGCAACGTACTAACGGGCTTCCAGTTTCCTGCCAGCCGCACATGGCATCGCGTATTATCCACCAACGAAATCCTTCGTTAAAAAAATAATGCCGGTTGTAAACGTCATCAAACTTGTGGAAGAAATCGTTGAAAAAGAAATATGCGGTGGCAATAATTAATAAAAAAGCAATGGAAGGTAATATGAAAGGTAATAACCGCTTCATCTCTGACAATTTTCGGCAAGTAACTGATTGGCATTTGCTCGCTTCCAATCATCGCATGCACCTGATATGTCACCCGCATTTTTCTTAGCCATACCCCGATAAATATAGGCCTGTATATTCTCAGGTTCGAGTTGCAAAAATCGGTTGTAGTTGGCTATTGCATTTTCATATTCACCCATGTTGAACAAAAGGTTGGCCATATCCATATACGGGCCTGCAAAGAAGAGGTCTGTCTCAATCGCTTTTTTGTAATCATCAATAGCTTCAGGGTATTTACCAAATCCGGCCTTTGAAATGCCACGATTGGCATACGCTTTTGATTCATCAGGACTTATTTCAATAGCTGTGTCAAAATCCGCAATGGCATTTTCATATTGCTGAAGGCAATTATATCCAACCCCTCGATTCACATATGCGAGTGCTAAAGAAGGTTGAGTGTTAATGGCGTTTGAGCAATCATCAACTGCACCTTCACAATCCTTTAGTTGAATTTTTGCCCGCCCTCTTGTCACATATGCATCATAATAATCTGGCAGCAATTCAATGGCTTTTGATAAATCTTCTACGGCATTTTGAAATTGCTCCATTTGAAGCAATGTTTTTCCCCTTTTAAAATAGAATGCCGGATTTTCAGGTTGCAGTTCAATAGCTTTGATGTAGTCAAGCAAAGCGCCTTTATAGTCTTCTATTTTCATTTTCACTAAAGCCCTGGAACCGTACCCTTTAGCAAAATCCTGTTTATAGCCGATTCCTATAGTAAAATCCCTTATGGCCTCCTCGTATTCATGCATATTTACCTTTGCATTTCCACGATTGATATATGCCTGAAAAAAATCACGTTTCAGTTCAATGGCTTTGTCATAATCTTGTATTGCGCCTTCATAGTCACCTAATTGCTGTTTTGCATTACCCCGTCCGTTGTAGTTTTCATGATATTGCGGATAATGCTCTATAGCTATGTTTAAATCGGCAAGCGCTCCATCTACATCATTCCTAATCAATTTTGCAAGGCCCAACCCAAAATAACCGTAACCCCTATCAGGATATTTTTTTACTACATCAGAATACAAATCAAAACTGTTGTTCCACGCTTTTATCCGATTCCAAGTAATGTAAATCATCATCAATCCACACACTGCAATTCCTATATAAGCAAAAGCAGCAATCCTTTTTCTGGTTTCCACATAATATTGAAAGGCAAGGGCAACAATAAAGAAAACACCAATACATGGCAGGTATGTATATCTTTCCGAAGCTACTGTGTTACCAAGCGGTACCACTTGCGAAACCATTGAAATGGTTATCAAGTAAAAAACAAATCCAAAAACTACCTTTTTGGCAAAATCATCACGCAACCCTCGTTTTCTGATAATCAAATAAATTCCCGCAATAATTACCAACATAAAAACGGGAGCAATGTAGTATTCAAAAGGCAATAAGCCGTTTTCTACCACCGGGTTGTAATGAATAGAGCACAACTGAAAAGGAACAAATAATTTCACTATATAAAACGAAAGTGCATAACCGATTAAAAATATGCGATCGAACCAATTGTACTCAACGTGCCCATACATGAGCGAACCAAATTGTTTTGAAGCCAGTACTGCAATTACTCCAAAAACAATTGTAAACACAAAAAATGGAATTTTTTCAAGCAGCGCTTTACGGCCAACTTTTCTTTCGAAATAGAAATCGAGCAACAGCAAAACTGCGGGCAATGTTATGCCTGCCGATTTTGAGAGTACAGAACATAAAAAAAGCAAAAAGCAAAGGCCTATGTGCTTTAGTTTCTGACCATTTCTTAAATAATATATGTAGCTAATAATGGCAAGCAAATAAAAAAAAGAATACACCACCGAACTATGTCCCGAAACCCAAGCCACTGATTCCACATTCATGGGGTGGACAGCAAACAGAAAAGACACTATACTTGCCGCAAATGTTTTTCCAGTGAGTTTTTGAACAAAAACAAAAACCAACAACACATTAAGCAAGTGAAAAAGCAAGCTTGCAGCATGGTAGGCCTTTGAATCGAACTTAAAAAAATGATATGAAATCGTAAATGACATCCAGGTAATAGGGTGGTAATGCCCTTGGTTTTGAGTCGTAAAATGCTTTGCTGCATTTTCAACAGAAAGGGCTGTAATATTTCGATTACTAGTAATGAAAGCAAAGTCATCGTAATTGACAAGCTCGCCTTCCAGCGAATGGAAATAAACCGAAAAAGTTACCGCTGCAATTACAAAGGCAATGAAAATGTTGCGTTTTTTATTTTCCATCAGTTAATTCCGAGCTTAAAAATATAGCATCCGCCCATGCCTTTTGCTTGTTAATGTGCCATTCATTGAACAGGCCGTGCAATCTGTATCCAATGTCATTCAAATAAGCAGCAATATCTTCAAAATGGGGCTGGCCTTCGTAAATATTCATAAAAAGCACTTCGGTATAAATCAGCTTAACTTTATTTTGAGAAAGCATTGTTTTCGCGCCATTTAATGCTTTTAGCTCACCACCTTGAATATCCATTTTCAATACATCTATTTTTTCAATTTCCTGCTGTTTGCAGAAGCTATCAATAGTAATTGTTTCCACTTCAATTTCATCTTTTTTAGCAGTAACTTCATCAACTACTGTTCCTGTTTTGACAGAAGGTAAAAGTGAGTTGGTAAAATCATACTTATTGACAAACAATTTTTCTTTATTATCAACATCAGTGACAGCTAGCTGAATAGGAATAATGTTGCTATGCTTGGCCGCATTTTTCTTCAACTTCTCAAATGATTTCGGAAACGGTTCAAAAGCATAAACCTCGCTTTTTGGGAAATACTTCAAATATTTTTTACTAATGCCACCATAACGCGCCCCCACATCGAAAATCGTTGTCACATCACATTTCCTCAGCAATGCTGCTTGCTTCTTAAATGCTTTGTTGCTGATCAAGTTGTGAGAAACATTGAACCTGTCATAAAGCCGTGAACTAATYTTAAAAAAAAGTGTTTTCACTTTCTATTTGCAATTTTTATTTATTCTATCGGAAGCTTTTGAATAGCCAAGTTGCAATGCCCTTTGCCAATCATTGCAGGCCGCACTTCGGTTTCCCAATGCATTTTGCGCCCCTCCCCTGTTGTAAAACGCCACTGCATTTGAAGGTTCGAGTTCAAGAACTTTAGTTAAGTCACTAATAACATCACCATAATCATTACTCACCAAATAAACATTAGCTCGCATCATATAGGCACTAAAGTTATCAGGGTTCACATCAATTGCTTTGGAAAAATCTTTTTCTGCTTCTTGAAAATTGTTTTTCATTGCATACACATTGCCCCGGTTAAAGAATGCCATGTCATTATCAGGTGAAAGTTCAATGGCTTTTGTGAAATCTTCAATGGCCGCACCATAATTTCGCAATTCAACACTTGCCGTTCCCCTATTGATGTATGAATTGGCGTAATTCGAGTTTAATTTGATGGCTTTATTGAAGTCGTTCAGTGCATCTGAATAGTTGCCCACTTTCAATTTAGCATTCCCGCGATTGTTGTAGGCATCAAAATAACCAGGGTTGATTTTAATAAATTTATCGTAATCAACTATTGCTCCTAGAAAATCTACCGCTTCAAACTTCGCATTTGCCCGCATAAACCACGGCTTGTGTGCATTGGGATATTTTTCAATGGCGTCAGTCCAAAACGTAATACTGTTTTTCCACACATCAATCCTGATAAATGTTTGATAAGAGAAAAACAACACATATAGACCGATTACTGCAGCAGCATGCATTGAAAACGCACGAAAACGTGCATTTTTTGAACCAAACCATACTTCATAACCAACTCCTACCAAATAAAACAATGCGATTGACGGAATATATGCATAGTGATCGGTAACCAGTGCGCTATGCGTAGGCAACAATTGCAATACAAATACGACTGTTGCGGCAAAAAAGCCGAAAGCAAAGGCAATTTTACGGGTAAATTTCAACGAATACAAAACAAGTGCCACCAGCAGTAAGCATCCCAAAAGAAAGAGCAGATAGTGATAGGGCAATTCGCCAGAAGAAAAAGGATAGGGATAAAACACAGAAAGGACAAATGGAAATAATGATTTCCAGATGTAAAAAAGGAAACCGTAAGCCGCAAATTGAATCCGTTCGAAAAATGTGTAAAGCCCATAAGTTTCTATTTGTTCCGAATCATGGGCAGCAATCGTAACTACCAGCCCAAAGCCAAGCGCGATAAGAAAGAAAGGGATTTTATCAACCCACACCTTATGGCTGAATTTTCTTTCAAACAAAAAGTCGAGCAAAATCACTACAAAGAACAGCGACACTGACATGCCTTTCGACAGTGATGAAAAAAGAAAAAAAAGCAACGACAGCCCATAATGTTTTATTCGGAACTCAAATTTCAAATACTTCACGTACTGAATAGCCGCCAGAAGAAAAAACAACGAATAGAGCAGATCCCTACGCTCGGTCACCCAAACCACTGATTCCACACGCATTGGGTGAAGCGCAAACAAGGCGGCAGTGATAAAGGCAATTGAATTTTTCCCGGAAACACTTTTGACAAAAACAAAAACCAGCAATGCGTTAATAACGTGTAGCAGAACATTAGTGAAATGAAAAACTTTCGTGTCAAGCCCAAAAAAATAATGCTCCAGAGCATAGGAAAGAAATACAAACGGCTGGTAATTGTTCACGTAAAAACTGCTAAAAATGTCTTTAATGCCGGAAAAAGAAAGTGATTTAATGTAGGGATTGTTCACCACCATCCAGTCGTCATCCAAATTGATAAAATCATAATAAACCGAAGGAAAAAAAACTGCAAGCGTGATTGCAAGCAACGCAATGAGCCAAAACTTATGATTCTTTGCAAAACGCATAGTGGGCGGCAAAGGTAATCTAATCAGAATTTTGATACTTTCGTTTTATGATAGAACAGACTGAACGGATTGAACACGAAAAAGCGCACGGTAAAAAAATAAGCCACAATGCAGAAGCCGTCTGGGGCTGGGCAACGCCTGCAGGCAAGCTGAGGGCGGAAAGACGGGCAAAATACCTTTACGAACTCGGTCAATTTAACAGCAGCCATCAATTACTCGAAATTGGTTGCGGCACAGGGCTATTCACCGAAAAGGTAAGCAAAGCAACTAGTGCAAGTATAACCGCCATAGACATTTCGGACGATCTACTCGAAGTAGCTCGAAAAAAACTTCCCGAAGTTTCTTTCAAAATAGATGACGCTATGAATCTCAGTTTTGCCGATGAATCATTTAATGGAGTCTATGGCAGTTCCATACTTCACCACTTAGACATGGAAAAAGCGATTGAAGAAATTTACCGTGTACTCAAGCCGGAAGGGCGAATGGTATTTGCCGAACCCAATATGCTCAATCCGCAAATTATGGCACAAAAAAACATCCCATTTATCAAAAAAATGATGCATGAATCACCTGATGAAACAGCTATTGTGCGATGGAAAATGAAAAAACAGCTGGAAAAAACCGGCTTTAAAAATGCAAGGGTTTTTCCTTACGATTTCCTCCACCCAGCCACTCCTTCTTTTATGATACCTTTGGTGAAATCAATCGGAACAATTGCAGAAAAAATTCTTGGTTTACAGGAAATTGCCGGTTCTGTAATTATTTATGCTGAGAAATAATTATGCCTTTTTCCTTTCTTAAAGAAAAACAATTCAATGATCTTGATTCGGTAGAAGCTACATTGCACCACCGACAAATCATTCTCAACAAACCATTTTTGCGAAAACTCTATGAAGAATGGTATCGCACATTTGTACAACTCACCACTGTCCAATCCGAAGGGAAACTGCTGGAAATTGGCTCTGGAGGAGGGTTTCTAAAGGATATTTACCCTGAAATCATTACTTCTGACATTAAGGAACTACCTGATTGCAAAATGGTTATTAATGCAGAATCACTCCCTTTTGAAAACGGTTCACTCAACGCCATTTTTATGCTCAATGTGCTGCACCATATTCCTAATTGCGAAAATTTTTTCAAAGAAGCTGAAAGAACGCTGATGAAAGATGGATTAATTTTTATGATTGAACCTGCAAATACCTTGTTCAGTCGTTTTATTTACAACAAGTTACACCAAGAACCGTTTGATGAAAATACAGGATGGGAATTTCCAGCCAACGGCCCGTTAAGCGGGGCTAATGTGGCACTTCCCTGGATTGTTTTTCATAGAGACGCAAATGAATTTCATCAAAAATTCCCTTTGCTGAAAACTGAAAAAATCACCCTTCACACACCCTTTCGTTACTTGCTGACCGGAGGGCTTAGTTACAAATCTGTCGTGCCCGGTTGGGGCTACTCAACAGTTAGCTTTTTTGAAAAATTATTCTCTCCTTTGCACCCGTACACGGCCATGTTCCAGACCATTTTGGTGCGAAAAACAGATGAAAGACAAACGTAAAAAAGCCTTTTACGAGCATTTTGAAAACCTTGCGGAAAAATATCCAACCTATCGCAAGCGCTATGGCTATTACTGGAATAGAATCATCAATTATTGCAATTATTTCATCCACGAAGACAATAGTGTGCTTGAAATTGGCTGTGGAACCGGCCAAACAATTTCAAAGTTAAAAGGCAAAAACAAAACAGGCATTGACTTCAGTCCGAAAATGATTGAACAGGCCAAAAACCGTTATGCAAATATTTCTTTTCACGTAATGGAAGCTGAAAACATTGAATTAGAAGAAAAATTTGATGTCATCATCATTTCCAACGTAGTCGGTTTTTTTGAAAACGTGCTCGATGTATTTGAGTCTGTGAAAAAAGTGTGCCATAAAGACACACGCATTATCATCACCTATTACAATTACATCTGGGAACCGATGATGAATTTCGGGGAGTTTATCGGTATCAAAACAAAAACACCACAGCAAAACTGGCTTTCGACCAACGACATTGAAAATCTATTTTATTTATCTGATTTTCAGGTTTTTAATTCGTCAAAAGATGTGTTACTTCCAGTTAATATTCCCATTTTTTCTTACTTGCTGAACAAATTTATTGCTCCGCTCCCACTCTTCAATTCATTATGCCTTAACAGCTATGTCTCAGCTCGGGCAATGCCGGTAAAAAAAGAGGCGACCGAAGCAGAATATAGTGTAAGCATTGTCATTCCCGCACGCAACGAAAGCGGCAATATCGAAAATGCCATCAAGCGTATGCCGGCATTCGGAAAACACGTTGAAGTCATTTTTGTTGAAGGTAATTCCACCGATGATACATGGGAAAAGATTCGGGAGGTTTCGGAAAAATACAAGGATACGCACGACATAAAAACCGCCCGTCAAGACGGTAAAGGCAAAGGCGATGCGGTGCGCAAAGGCTTTTCAATGGCTACCAGCGATATTTTAATGATTTTGGATGCTGACCTTACTGTTCCGCCTGAAGAATTGCCCAAGTTTTACAACGCTATTGCTTCGGGCAAGGCTGATTTCATCAACGGATCAAGGCTGGTTTACCCCATGGGAAAACAGGCCATGCGCTTTCTCAATGTGCTTGGCAATAAATTCTTCAGCAATGTTTTTTCATGGATTTTGGGCTTCCCGATAAAGGACACACTCTGTGGCACCAAAGTGATGTTTCGAAAAGACTATGAAAAGTTAACTAAAAACAGGGCTTATTTTGGTGATTTCGACCCATTTGGCGATTTCGACCTGCTTTTTGGCGCACACAAACTCAACTTAAAAATTGTTGACTTGCCCATCCATTACCAGGAAAGAACTTATGGCGACACCAACATCTCGCGATTTTCCCACGGGTGGTTGTTGCTCAAAATGTGCTGGTTTGCGATTTGGAAGCTCAAGTTCAAGTAATATTTTACACTTTTACAAACAATATTGAGTGATTTTTTTTTCTACACTACTTTCCCCCAATTTTGTTGCCATTTCCCAATCACTGCATGCTTTATATGTATGTTGCATATTGTAATGTAAATCACCTCGATCCACATACATTTGTGCGTAATTGGGCATCATTTTAATTGCTGTTGAATAATCTTCTATAGCCTCATTGTGTTTCATCAAACCAGCATTGGACAACCCTCGGTTTGCATAAGCAAAAGCATTTTCAGGTTCGTAATTAATAACTATATTTAAATCTGCCAATGCCTCGTTAAACTTATTCACTCGATTAAGAGCAACTGCCCTATTGTTAAATGCTTCTATGTGATTACCATTTAGTTCAATAGCTCTTGTGAAATCATTTACAGCGCCTGTAATATCATTAAGATCGAGTTTTACCAATCCCCTATTGTAGCGGGCTTCATCGTCTTTGGGGCTTAACTCAATTGCTTTATTGAAATCTTCCAATGATATTTTGTTATTCCCTGATTTGTAGTAAGCCAGAGCTCTGTTATAGTAAGCGTTCGCATGATTTTTATTTAATTTTATTGCTTTGGTATAATCCAATATTGCCTCTATATAATCTCTTTGTTCCGCTTTGTAAATTCCTCTGTTGTTATAGGGCATCGAAAGGGTTGGGTATTTTTCAATCGCATCTGTCCAAAGCGTCATGCTGTTTTCCCAAACCAATGTCCTTCTATTTGTTAATATAGCATAGCTAAGTGTGAGAGCTAACAAAAAACAGGATGCATATTTATTAAAATGATGAAATTTTGCGTTATTTGAGTAAAAGAAATAATGAAAAAATTCTGCAACCAAATAAGTCAAGCCAACTGAAGAGATGTATGAGTAATGGTCTGCAGCTATAGATATGTGGGTTGGGATTAACTGCAACACAAACACTATAGTGACGAAAAAGAATGAAAAAGAAAAAAATATCTTTCTAGTAAACTTTACAGAATATATAACCATAGCAGTTAACACAAGACAAATAACCGGATACGCAAAAAAATAAGCGGGGTAACTTTCCGGATAAGAATCTGGATACGGATACATGGCTGATAAATTGAAAGGCAATACCAATTTATATATATAAAACAAAAAAGCATAACACGCCAATACCATTCTGTCCAGTATAGATGCCTGTTCATATATCACCGACTGTGTTTCTCCATGTGTTGCAAAAATTGCAATCAAGCCAAATATTAATGCTATTGAAAAAAATGGAATTTTGTCAATAACGAATTGCCTGTTGTATTTCCTTATGAAAAGAAAATCAAGTAAAACAACTACAGGAGCAAATGAAACTGCCATACCTTTACACATACATGACAAAACAAAAAAAGAAAGGGAAAACAGATAGTGTCTAGCCTTAAATGCAGATTTAATGTATTTCACATATTGTACCAGAGCTAATAGAAAAAACATAGTGTACAGCAAATCTCTACGCTCAGTTATCCAAACAACCGACTCTACGCGTAATGGATGAAGGGCAAATAAAGCAGAGGCAATAAAAGCTATGCGGCCTTTATCTGAAATTGATTTTATAAAAATGTAAACAACACTGACATTAATAAGATGGAGCATCACATTAGTCAGGTGAAATATTTTGGCATTGAGTCCAAAAAAATAATGCTCAACAGCGTAAGAAAAAATGACTATCGGCTGGTAATTTTTATTGTACAGCTCGGTAAAAATGCGCCTGATATTAGACAAAGAAAGTGATTTAACCAATGGATTGTTCACCAACATCCAGTCGTCATCCCAGTTGGTAAAATCAAAAAAGATTGAAGGGAAAAACACGGTAAATGTAGCCGCGAGTAATAGTATGAACAATAAGCCATTTCTTGTATTCCTACACTCGCTATGCGTTAACAAGCTTTTGAGAAATGTCACACTCATTGTGGCAAAGGTAAGATAAGTGATTTCTTTTTAATGCGCAGACATTTTTCTCGGAATCGGGTAAAAATTACTATAAGGAACCTGTAAAGAAAAGTGAAATTAAGAGTACTTATTCATCTTTCTTTTTTAGTAATTCTTTCGCCTCCTCAGCAGTAATGAGGATGCCGTTGTAGTCACCTACAACGATAATGAAGGTTGTGTCAGAAGACATACCATCGTCAATGAGCTTCCTGCGATATTCGGTAGCAGCATTATAATCTTCAAATTCACCAGAAGTAAAACGGGTAAAACCCTGTTCGGTTTCTGTGATTTCAATGTTTCCTGTGGCTATTATCCTTTCTTTCGTACTTTTTGTCAGATCCTTACCATAAACTCCCACCTGTACTTTGAATTTAACTCTGCTTGGATCAATCGGGCCTTTTATTTTATCAAGTTCTGAGGTTATTTCGGATATTGACTTTTTTGCTGGCTGCGTTTCTAATGGTTTTTGTGCTTCCCTGCCACCAAAATCAAAGCCGGAAATATCACCCATAAAATTGATTTTTCGTTTTTTCTCCTTGAACAAAAAAGTGATGTGAAACTCTTTTAGCCCATTAAAGTCCACAACATATTGATCCCTCTCAATTTCAAAATTATCTCCAAAAACATTGTTTACTTTAATTGTATAAATGCCCGCTTGCGGTGCATACAAAATAAATTTACCGTTTTCATCGGACAAAGTCGAATAGGAATTGTCCATTGTATCGGAAGCTGTTATCTTTATGTTGTCAACCGGTATATTACCCTCGGAAGAATAAGGATCTCTCTCCAAAACAATTCTTCCATAAACCTTATTTGACATGATATAAGGCACGTAAATAATAGTGTTTTTGTCCATGTTCACCTCAAAGTCAGTGCCCAATAAACTTGTAAACTCGCCAGTTCCTTCCAAATTTGTAGTTGATATTTTATATGAACCCTGTGGCATGTTGACATAGCTGATTTCACCGTTCACATCGGACAACAGGTTCGTTTGTATAAAATAACCGAATTTCCCATAGTTAACTGAGTCATTTTGCAGCTGAATATCAACCAGCATGTTTGCTATGCCTATTTCGTTCTGGTCTTTGGCGCGGTTTCCGTTAAGGTCCTTGAAAAAAACCACTTGCAGCGTGTAGAATTTCATACGGGGTTGAGGTAAGTCGAAGCGCTTTCTAATGCCCAAATTCAAGTTAATACCCCTGTATGATTGCCTGCCGATTTCTTCATCGAACCTGTTGCTAGTGTAAAAAGACACATTGGAATTGACTGACCATCCTTTACCCAAATCATAGTTCAAATAAGAGTATAAAGACGTTTGATCTTGTCTTTGGGTAACATAGTAATTCAAAGAGACATTAATGCTCACATTGAGCCGCCTATCAAAAAACGATTTCCTGTAATAAGGGT
Organism: Flavobacteriales bacterium; assembly: GCA_002746335.1. Classification (GTDB taxonomy): domain Bacteria; phylum Bacteroidota; class Bacteroidia; order Flavobacteriales_H. The sequence continues at coordinate 12,738 of NVWW01000017.1, forward strand.
TAATCCGGATAATTTTTGATTGTTGTCCCGAAAACAAGTAATCTTTTTGATATATTATTGAATTTGCTCCTATAAAATAAGTGGCAAAAAATCCCCCGTCTTTAACCCGTGCATTCAAGCGGTAAATAGAATTAAAATACGGTGCAGGATCATCAATATCAAAACCAAAATCTTCATAGGAACGAATGGTTGTATACCCAAGCAAAACGCTCATACTTATTGAATTGTGACGCTTTTCACCTTTCACTAGCACCGATCCATTGAACTGGTAGCTCGTAGAAATAAATGGGTCATATCCTGTAGTAGGTGGCTGCCCTGAAAAAACATTCTGAAACCCAGGCCCTATAGATGCATATATCTTATCTTTCTTAAAACTCCTTCCGTAAAGTACGGTTGCTTGGTCGTACTTCTGCAAACCAGCCTCATACACAGTGCTATCCGGCTGATAAGCAATAGGATCATACCAGTTGGTAACATAACTGGCAGACAAATTACTTTTTTTGTTAATAGTATATTGTGAGCTAACCCCTGAACTGTTTAATCCACGAAATACACCTATATATTCACGACTGGTAAAATGGCTATAGACATTTACCCTGAGCTTTTTCATAATCCCATTGTAATAAAGGTTATGCGCATACCCAAGAGTTTGCGTGTTGGTTGCATTTATATTCGAACTGGCCGTTGAAATATGCCCGCCAATACTATGTCCTTTCAAAAAGCTGTAAGACCCGCCTATGCTGGGTGCATAGGTCTCAATGTTCAAAAAATTGTCTTGCTGATAACTCATAGAAACTATGCCATTCAACGATGGTAAAATAACTCTACTATAAGTAGCTGATACTCCCGTTATTGGCAAAGTGAAATGGCGGGTAATAGCTGCCTTCACTTTTTGGTTTCCAAAATCATAATAGCCTGAAATGCCCCTTCCGTAAATTCTATTTGTAAGAGTTCCTCCGGACACATCTCCCACGGAAACACCATATTTGCGTGTTTTATAAGTCGCCAGCACGCGAGCAAAAGCGAAATAACCCAACCCCCCTTGTTTTTTTGAATATAAAACATTGTTGTGGTTGTAGAAATACTTTAATTCTCTTTCTTTTTTGAACAGAATAGTTCCGCTGATCCTATTATAAAATGTAATCCTTGAGTCAGACAACAGGTTTTGCGTACCGAGATCCACCACAAGAGGTGATTGGTCTTCCCTCATTTCATACACATATTTACTCTCAGCTGATTCAAACCATATGTCTATCACTTTTGTCATTTCTTCCTGTCCATTTACTGCTTTTACAGACAACCGCTTGCTGTTGAACGATCCAATGTCGTCTTCGACCGGATTGTAACGAACCAAGAAAGAAAGCGTGGTGTCTGTGTGGGGAGGAATAGTGATTCCCGTTATCATCGTACCTTCGGTAGTACCCAACATCTCCAAGTGCTTTCCAATGTTGAATTCCAAGTTAATTAACTCATCTGAATTTCCGCGGTTATTAATGGCAAAACGCACTTCTTTTACATTGAACTGTTTATTAGTATAGATGTATCGTGAGGGCGTACTCATGCCCCAATTTACAATTTTAGGAACGTTCACGTAACAATAAGCAGGCGGGGTAATCAGGGCGCCATTTTCGTCAATCAACTCTGCACTGATAACATAGGCCCTTCCTCCGGGCACATCTTTGTCGAGAGCAACCCTTACAGGGATGTACTTTGTTTTACTCGAATCGAGCTTTATGAACCTTTCACTTCCGGTTCCAATGACTGTTTTCCAATTATCAGGCAAATTGAATTTCGGTTCGAAAGTGATTTCATTTACTGTGTTGTTGGTTACCTTTACTACATTAAAAAACATGTCCTGCACGGTAATTTCCGATTTGTATTTCGAAAACTTGACCTCAATAGGTGGCTTTTTCTCCTTGTTCCCATTGTTGTTTTGAGCAAACACCAACAACGAAACCGTTATAAAGGTAATCAGTAAAAAAAAGCGGGTAATATGTCTGAAAGAAACACTCAAGACGAATGCTTGTACGTACAAATGTACATTAAGTTGTGGTTAAATAAAAACACCCTAATTTATAAATAAAAAACTTATTGAGCAATTAAGATGTTTGAAAGGAAAAGAAAATAAAAAACCAGTTAATTAAGCTTAAGGCACAGATAAAAGAAGCTCAATATCAACTGTATAAAGGTCTCCTGCAAGATTACCCGATTCTTCCAGCAAATTACCGTTTCCTCCCGCGCCCACTGCAATTCCACAATCATAGGTTACGTCTAATACTGTTTCTTCTGCTGCGACAAACGGAGGGTTGGTTTGTCCTGGAATATGGTTGGGCACATGAGATGAAGCGGCACCGGATGCCAGTGTTTGCGCAGCCCCCGTTAAAGCAGTAAGCGCTATTGGTGTCAACTCAGGAGGAAAAGGAGAGGCATCGGTAGATGATAATCTTACTCTACTCAAAGGGATGCTTCCGCCTTGGTCTCCGGCAATGGTAGCGGCCATTGCCCTAAATGTCAAAGTCCATCCTGATGTAAAAGTATCCACTGCATCAACATTCAATTCCTGCATTTTAATCCGAATCCGCGTCCAGTCCGTATAGGTAATGCCGCTTTCTAATTTGCTAATAGAATTAAATACAAACGGTACATTTCCCCCTTGCTCGATAAAAAACCCTGCCGATGCCTGAGCAAAACAATTTCCAGCAGCTAAAACAGCAACTAACAGACATCCTGCAAACACCTTTTTTCTCATATTATCTATTCTCTTATATTTTAGGCACGCTTAAACACCTAATTTATTAAGCCAAAAAAAAGCCGAAAATTAATCTATAATTTCCGGCTTTTTTGATACAAAAGCAATTGCTTTATATTGGTGCTACAACAAGGTAAACGTTGGTAATGTACCTGTCTTGCGCAATGTTTTGCTGCAAGAGTGTAGTTTGCGTAGTTACCAATGTCAGTGTGGGTGTTGCACATACCCAGTTTATAGTGAAAGCGTTATCATCCGTACCACCTGCTGAAGAAGACAGGTTGGAAACAATGAGATGAGAGCCGGCAGCAGCAGCGAAACTTCCTATCAGTGGCGTAACAGCTGCACCCGAAACGAGCAATGCGATTTCACTGGGATCACCATGGTTTCCTGTAGCTGTCATACTATAGCCGATGTTATTCAGCGGGATGGAATTTGCGCCAAGAGCAGTACCCCGGTCGGTTCCCACCAAACTAACGTCTTCAGCGCCCATCTGAACAACAAAGTTCCTTGATGTAGCAACGGTGAAGCGCGTATCGTGCTGCAAGTTATTTTCAATACCACTATAGTACTGGCCAATGGTATTAATTACGAATTCGATGTTACCGCCTGCTACTACATTAAGGCGAAGCACCGTATTAATAGTTACCGCTACCGGTATAACTGCTACGTCAGATACCGGCTGAGCAAACAAACTTCCTCCGAAGATTGTTGCTGCGATGAGAGTAAGTTTTAGCTTTTTCATTGCTTGTTCTCCTTTTTCTTTTAGTTAATAATTAATTTTTGCTTTAGTTTTAGTTGTTTAATAGTTCAAAGGCAAATGTATTAAAAAATTATTAGTTGCAAAGTTTATGGCGAAAAATTATTGAAAAAACGCAAAATTGTATTTTGGATAAATTTCATGGTGGCTTTTACGTATAGTTTCAAGGTAAGGTTACAATTGAATATTCATTTAAATCTAATATTTTCATCAAAAATCTTGACTAACTTATAACATTTATTTGAACCTACAAAATTTTTTTACGTTTTTTTTTGATGCTGCATAACCCAGTGCTGCTGCTTTTTGCCAATCCAAGCACGCATCTGCTTCGTTCCCAATGTGATATTTAGCATTGCCCCGATTGTGAAATGCCTCTGCAAAATTGCTGTTTACTTTAATGGCTTTGTCAAAATTCACTATTGCAGCAGCATAATCCATTTGCATATACTTAGATATTCCCCTGTTGTTGTATGCTTCGGTAAAATTCGGATTTATTTCAATACACCTTGTGTATGCATCAACTGATTCATTTAATTTCCCAAGTTCTTTATTCATATTGCCATAGTTGTACCAAGCTATTTCGTTTTTGCTTTCAAGCGCAAGGTATTTTGAATAACAATGCGCTGCTTGCGAATAATTGCTCAATAATGTCTGTGCCATGGCGCTGTTAAACCATGCCTCGGCATATTCGGGTTGAATCTGAGTTGCTTTTTCAAAATCCTTTAGCGCCTCTTTGTGTCTGTTCAGCTGCATTTTCACATTCCCCCTGTTGTTCAGCGCTTTGACAAATTTAGGACTAAGTGCAATAGCTTTGTCATAATCAGCCAATGCACCTTGCGGTTCATTCCTATCGGTTTTTGCCACTCCTCTTCCAAAATACGCGTATGCGCGCTGTGGGTACTTGGCTATTACATCTGAATAAAGCGAAATGCTGTTGCTCCAAATTTTTAACCGTTGGTAAGTAATGACTGAAAACGTTGCAAAACCAACAGCAAGAATGAAAAAAAACACCCTTTTCAACTGCAAATGCTTTACAGCCAAAAAATGTAAAGCAGAAAAAAAAGCAATCAAAATACCCACATAAGGCAGGTATGCATAACGTTCGGCAGCAATCACATCACCTGCGGAAATAATTTGACTAAAGGGCAAAACAGTTAACAAATAGAAAAAAATGCCAAAAAGGATTTGCCTTTTGAAGGTTTGTCCTTCATTATAAAGCTCGAAACGAATCAACTTATAAACAAGAAAAGTGAGAAGCAACAACAGTGGCAATGCAGCGTAATATTCAATTGGTAACCAACTGCCTTCTTTGAGCGGATTGTAGTGAATAGCGGAAAGATGTACTGGCGCAAAAAATTTCACAACGTAAAACAGGAGCGCATAGCTGACCAGAAATAAGCTTTCCCACCACTCATACCTAAAAGAAGCGTAACCTAACGAGCCGAAATCAGCCGAAACAATCATTGCAACCCACACAAAAACTGCTGAAAAAATAAGAAACGGAAGTTTCTCCAAAAGCAATTTTACAAGAGCTTTTCTTTGGTAATGATAATCGAGTAAAAGCAAAACAAAAGGCAACATAACCGCTCCCGATTTCGAAAACAGCGACATGAGGAATAAAATAAAACACGCTGCTAAAAAACGCCTGTTCTTATTCCTTATATATGTTTGATAGCATACAAGCGTTGAAAAAAAGAAAAACGAATACAGCAATGTGCTTTTTGCCGAAATCCACACCACCGGTTCTACATTCATAGGGTGAACTGCAAAAAACAAGGCAGCCATGGCAGCAATGTTTTTATTGTCAGACAATCGCGCAATGAAAACATACAACAAAAACGCATTAAATAAATGGAGCAACAACGAAGCAAGGTGAAACCAAAACGGATTGGCTCCAAACAAAAAGTATTCTGTTGCATAAACCAGAAGAGTTAACGGCATGTAATGGCCTTGTGCAGATGCAGTGAAGTATGACTTTACGTTCGCCCATGAAAAATTTTTTACAGCATCGTTTTCAGTAATGAACTCATCATCGTCAAATGATACAAAATCATTTTCGAGCATACCGAAATAAACGGCTGTGGCAATAGCCAATATGGCAAGTATGTGCAGGTGTTTTTTTATAATAGTGTGTTTTCCATCAGCGAAAATCATAAAAATCAGTTAAATAATGGGAGATATGATGAAATTTAGTTGCAGGCATCATATTATCCAACTCGTAATTAATCCTAAATTTGCTGGCTTATAATTCAATTATGGCCTGCCGAATAATATTATCAACACTTATTTTATATGCTGTGCTTATTGGTTGCACTTCTAATGACGGCCCTTCTGAAAAAGCAAAGGAATATTTCAAAAAAGGGATTGAAAAATCACAACAGCAACAACAACAGCAAGCCATTGACTATTTTTCCAAAGCAATTGAGTTATATCCTGATTTTATTAATGCACACTATAACAGGGGTATAAGTAAACTCAACTTACAGAAAACAGAAGAAGCAATAAAAGACTTTGATAAAACGGTAGCACTCGATTCAAAACATGTTTTTGCGTATTTTTCAAGGGGGATTGCAAAAAAAATTTTAGGTGATCATCAGGGCGCCATTGCCGATTATACCAAAACCATTGAATTGAAGCCCGACTATGCTGCCGCATATAACAACAGAGGACTTGAAAAAATAAATTTGGGAAAAAAAAATGACGGCTGCCTCGACCTCACAAGTGCATCAGACCTCGGGTTTGAAAATGCAAAAGAACTCTTAAATGAATTATGTAACTGAGAATGCATAATTTCTGCACTTGTCAATGCAAAAAAACTGTTAATCTTTATATCTTCGCAAGCCAAATTCTTCATAAAATGAAACTGTTATCAATACTTTTTATTGGATTAATTACAATACAACTGACTAGTGCGCAAGGCTTTGAAGTTTCCCCGGTAGTCCTGGAATATAAAGTGGAACCTAGCAACGCTGAAACAAAAAACATAATGGTTACTAATCATGGTAATAAACGGCAAGCGTTCTCCATGGGGCTACGCGATTTTGAACGCGATAGCTCCGGTGCAAAGCAGTACATGGAAGCAGGCAGTTCAAAAAATTCATTGAGCCGATGGATTACCGTCTCTCCATCTTATATAGAAATCAATCCTAATGAGTCAAAAGACATTGGCATAACTGTTACAGTACCACATCGCGACTATTCCACCAAATGGGCCATACTAACAATAAAAGCAGTACAAGTGCGTACATCATTTGAAGCCGACAAAACTGTCAGAACAGGCATACTCATCACGCCCACAATTGCTGTAAATATTTATCAATCTCCGTCTTCTAGCTCTAATTACAAAGCACAACTATCAGATTTTAAAGAGGTTACAAAAGAAGGTGATGAATATAGAACAATGAAGGTAATTATAAACAATACTGGTGGCAAAAAAATTGATTGCAGGCTAAATCTTATCATAGCTGATGTGGAAACTGCCAAAGAACGTAAAATGTCCCCCAAGAAATTTTATACGCTTCCTGGCGAACGCAGGGTAGTCACTCTGAAACTGCCCAATGATTTGGAACCAGGCGTTTATTCAGTAGCGGCAGTACTCGATTATGGTCACCGAACTGCACTCGAAGGCATTCAAACAATAATAGAAGTTAAATAGAAGACTTTTCTTAAAAAATCACTTACAATGAGGCAAATCCTTTTCTTTTTCCTGCCCTTTCTCTTATTAATTTCATGCACTCAAAGCCCGCAATCAGATGAGCAAAGTGAAGAGTTTGAAATCATCTACGAAGATAACAAAGGGCAATCGTGGTATGACGAGGGAAAAACCAAACAACGAGAAATTTTCGAAGTAAAATATGCTGACGGACAACCGATTCAACACGGTGCTTATAAAATATATTTTGAAAACGGAAGTCTGTGGCAAGAAGGCGAATTCAAAGATGGAAAGTTAAGCGGCCTGTGGAAAACCTATCATGAAAATGGCAATATAAAACAAGAACTCACCTTTAGTGAAGGAAAAAAGGACGGCCTTTCAAAAACCTATAGTGAAAATGGAGAATTGTACCAACAAGTAATGATTAAAAATAACCAAATGGAAGGCGATATGCTGGTGTACTATGAGAGCGGTGTACTCATGGAAAAAGTAAATTACAAAAACGGAAACCGGGAAGGAAGCGCAATTGGCTATTACGAAGACAGTACAATTATGTACGATTGCAATTTCAAGAGCGGCAAAGCCGAAGGCCCTTACTTAGCTTATTATGATAATGGCAACATTAAAGAGCTTGCTAACAAAAAAGCAGGGATGTACAGCGGACGATTTGTTGGTTTCTATGAAGAAGAAGACAGCTTAAAAAGCAAAGAATGCACCTATGCTAATGGGCTACTCGAAGGTGAATTTACCGGCTATCACCCCAATGGCAACATTATGATAAAAACCACATATTCAAAAGGAAAAGCCAATGGCTTGTTTAAAGAAACATACGAAGACAATTCTATGAAAGAAGAAGGCAAAATGGAGAACGACATGCGAACAGGCATTTGGAAAGGTTATTATCAAAACGAACAACTCAGTCAAGAAGGCACCTACATTGCCGATCAATTTGATGGCGAATGGAAAGTGTATTATAAAAACGGTAAGCTAAAACAAATAGGTAGCTACAAAAAAGGCAAAGCCGAGGGCAATTGGCAATTTTATTTCGAAACAGGTAAGTTGGAAAAAGAAGGAGAATACTCCAATGATGAGCAAACCGGTTTGTGGAAAAGATATGACAAAGAAGGCAACAAAATAGAAGAGCACGATTTTAGCAAGGAAGCATCGTGATTCCTTTCTTATCAACACTTTGCCGTTAATAGATTACCCTTTCTGTATAAAAATCCATTTTACCTTTTGCTGAACTTTGGGCAAAAGTTAATGGTGTGCGTATAAAATCATTTTTCTTTCTGCTTACTTACTTTTTATCTTGCTTGATGGTTTTGGCTCAGCCAAAGCTCAATACCATTGATGATTGCATCCAGGCAAAAGAAATTATCATTGATTTTGAAGGTGGTATCGTACTATTAAGCAATAACGATTTTTTGCTTACCGACAATTCAGAAAACCTAGTGGTTTATTATCCTGAAAAAGAAAATCATCAAGGAATAACTGCTGCAAAAGAGCAGTCAATTTGGTACAAAATTGATGTGTGGAACGACTGCGAAATCACCTTCAACATCATCCCACAACAGCCAACTGACAGGTATAATTTCTTTTTCTATAAACACCCGGGCAACGGTAGTTTTTGTGAGGATGTCATTCCAAAGAAAATCATCCCTATTCGTGCCAATCTGTTAAAAGATAATACAGGAAAAGAAGGAACCGGACTGTCAGATAACTTCGGCTATAGCGACACTACTGATAACAGAAAGGTCTTTTACCACACTGCATACCACCACCCCGTACATGCTAAAATGGGCGATGTATTTTACCTCAATGTCCATCACATGCATGGAGACGATTGCGGGCATTTCTTTAAACTAAATGTGAATTCGAACTCAAAGAGTTTTCGTGCTGCGCATCGCACTTGTTTTACCGAACCGCTCACCAAAATCAAAGCAAAAATTCCCGTTATAAAGCCAGATACGATTAAGAAAATAAAACGCGAAAACCCTACATTAACCAGCACACTTCAACTTTCGGGAACAGTTACAGACAGCATCAAAAAATCTACGCTGCAAGCCGAAATCACATGGAAACAAGGCAAAAACGAAAAGGAATTTTCGGCAAAAACCAATGAAAGCGGCCACTATTCAGCCTTCATGATGGGTCAAATGTTTTACGAAATCACCTGTACGGCTGTGGGCTACAAGTCGAAAACCTTCAAATTGATGAAGCAAACATTCGGGACAGAATCCAGGCAAATTGATTTTCAACTCGTCCCGCTCAAGGCAGGTGAGCATTTCGTGTTGCGCAACATCTATTTTCACGGAGGAACTTACGCCTTCAAAACCGAATCATACTACGAGTTGCAAAACCTGCTTAATTTTTTGAAAATCAATGAAAAATCAAAAATTGAAATACAGGGCCACACGAATGGAAAAGGAAATATAAAACGAAAATCATCGCGTGCTCATTTGGGTGAAGAATGGAATTTCCAGGGCAATGAAAAGAAACTCTCAAAACTTCGTGCTGAAGCCGTAAAAAGGTACCTCATTAAACAAGGGATTGAAGAAACACGACTGACAGCCAAAGGACTGGGTGATCAGCAAATGCTATACTCCCACCCCAAAAACCGCTACCAAAAAGACATGAATAAACGCGTGGAAATCGTGTTGCTTTCCACCGGCAGTAGCGAGTCCGCTGCTGAGAATCAGTAAATTTGACTTCCTTTCCTACCTTTGCATCACAATGCATAAAAATGCCTGAATCCACTATCAAGAATTACCTTTCTTTAATCAAATTCACCCACACCGTTTTTGCGCTGCCTTTTGCTGTTATCGGCTTTCTGTTGGCAGTTGTTTTAACAGAAGCAACACTCAGCTGGAAATTATTCGGACTGGTGTTTTTGTGCATGGTGTTTGCACGCAGCGCTGCGATGGCTTTTAACCGCTATCTCGATAGAAATATTGATGCATCAAACCCAAGAACAGCTATCCGCGAAATCCCGAAAGGCATTATCAAACCGAAATCGGCTTTACTATTTGTCATTGTCAATTGCTTGCTGTTTGTTACAACAACCTATTTCATTAATAAAATTTGCTTTTTGCTCTCCCCTATCGCTTTGCTGGTTGTTTTGGGATACAGTTATACCAAACGCATTACCTTTTTATGCCATTTGGTTTTGGGATTGGGATTATCACTCGCTCCCATCGGGGCTTGGCTGGCGGTAACAGGGAAATTCGATTGGCTACCGTTGTTTTTTTCTTTTGCTGTATTGTTTTGGGTAAGCGGTTTTGACATTATTTATGCGCTACAAGATGTGGATTTTGACCAATCGAAAAACCTCAAATCCATTCCCGTGAAAATCGGAAAAAAGAACGCACTGCTGCTGTCTTCTGTCTTTCATTTTTTGACTTCTTTTTTTATTCTTTTTGCAGGATATTACGCTGAATTCGGTCAGTGGTATTGGATAGGTGCGGCTATTTTTATCGCGTTGCTTATTTACCAGCATTTATTGGTAAAACCGCACGATTTAAGCAAAATTAACCTTGCCTTTTTCACAACCAACGGCATTGCCAGTATAGTCTTTGCTGTTTTCGTTTCTTTAGATTTGCTGCTTTAAATTGCCACAAGCAGCAAAAAGATGAGCGCTAAATATCAAAATCTTCTTAAAACCCTCGGCCCGGGAATTCTTTTCGCATCCACCGCCATCGGTGTTTCCCACATGGTGCAATCTACACGGGCTGGCGCCAACTTTGGTTTCATGTTGGTTTGGGCAGTGATTGCGGCAAACCTGTTCAAATACCCGTTTTTCGAATACGGCTCACGCTATGCCAATGCCACCGGCACCAGCATAATAGATGGGTATAAAAAAATCGGCAACTGGATGCTGTGGCTGTATTTTTTCATCACCATTGGGTCGATGTTTTTTGTAACAGCTGCTGTTGGCGCAGTAGCAGCGGGATTTCTCGACAACCTTTTTGGCATCAGCACAATCGTTGAAAATGGAACAATGGTAACCACCATTATTTTATTTTCTGTTTGTGTGGGAATTCTTTTGAGTGGAAAATACGGTGCCCTCGATTCGTTAATAAAAATCATAGGAGCTGTACTGCTCATTTCAACGTTGCTTGCATTTTTTCTTGTGCTTTTTCGGGGTCCGGAACCAAAAATGGAAGGATTCATTCCTCCTGTAATTTTTGATGATAAAGGTGTTGGGCTGGCGTTCATCATCGCGTTGATGGGCTGGATGCCCACTGCCGTTGATCTATCGGCATGGAACAGCTTGTGGACGCTTGCTCGCATCAAACAAACGGGCTACAAGCCGACATTGAGGGAAACATTGTGGGACTTTAATTTCGGTTACTGGGTTTCTGCCCTGCTCTCTCTGTGCTTTGTTACGCTGGGCGCTTATTTGATTTTCGGAACGGGAAAAATCATGCCTGACAAAGGCCATTTGTTTGCTCATGAAATAGTGGAACTCTACACGGCAACTATAGGGCAGTGGAGCTATATTGTGATTGCTGCTGCAGGGTTTTCCATTATGTTCGGCACTTCAATGGGCGTATTCGATGGCTACGCACGCGCACTCGAAAGAACTTCGGAATTGCTCTTCCTTCCAAAAAAAGAAACCCAAAAAGCATCTGGAAACAAAAAACTATATGCCGGCTCGCTGCTTTTAGTGGGCATCGGCTCTTTTCTCATTATTTTATTTTTCGGGAAATCACTGAAATTCCTGGTTGACCTCGCCACCACCATTTCTTTTCTCATTGCCCCGATTATTGCAATTGTAAACTTCCGGTTGGTAAGCAAAAAATACATTTCGAATGATGCCACCCCTCCACTTTGGATGCGCATTTTAAGCTGGGCAGGAATAGTTTTTCTCTCTGGGTTTTCCCTGTTTTTTCTATTTCATTTAATTTCCAAATAATTTTCTCATGTTTTATTACTGATTTTCAACATCTTACACACGTATTATTAGGGGATAGCTACCATAAAAAACTATCTTTTTAAATGTTTTACGCCCTTTTTGGTTCTGTATTTAGCGTAAAACATTTCTCTTGAACCAACATCAAGAAAATCTACCAATCCATCGCATTTTTTGAGTTCTGTTTTTGTGTGCTCGATTTTCTGAGTACAAAAAGGAAGATTAAGTTTATTAATTTCTTGGCAGAGATAAATTCTGTACAAAATCCGATATTGCGGATTAGTATTGGTTACATGAAAACTTCTGTAACCCTTTAAAACGCGACTTAACTGGTCTCCTACGTAAGGATTACTCTGAATTTTATCACAAGCATCCAGCAACGTATTATGATTATTTGATTTAAGTTTTCTGAGATGCTTGGAAAACGAACCTCGGTGATCAACTTTAAACGCCAATGCTTTCTCTTATTGAATTAGCAGGCTTATTTCGGTGTGATTTCTCAGCTTCTTTAGCTACTGATAACAAAAAGTTATTGTAATCTTCCGTATCCTCCCTTTTTATTTTATTGTAAGCTTTTTTCATAACATCCAATATAATCTCTGTATCGTCAGATATTTTTTTGAAATTGGGTTCAATCTTTTTTAAAATAGGATGAAACGGCTTTGCTTTTTTTTGAGTTAACACAAATTGACAAAGTTTTAAAAAAAAGTTAATCTTTACCAAGTGTACATTTTCGGTGAAAACAATTGCATTACTTAATTCTGATATTGAGTTGTAATTTACTTGTTTAGCACCAATCTTTATACATGTTTCAAGATATTTTTTAAGTTTTTCTGAGTCAAAATAATCCTTCTCCAAGCCTTTTTTTATCTCAGTTATTTCTTCATCTTTCTCGGATTGTTTCCTAATGAAGTCGGTAACCGATTCTATATTATAGCGTCCCGGAATAACACTCTCTGCATGTGATTTGTCTGAATAAAACATTTTGTCAACTTAGATTAATGTAAGGCAACAAACTTTATGTAAAGTTACTATTTTTCTTAAAAATACAAAAAATTTTCTGAAATCAGTTGGACGGCTGCTATTCCAACTATTTATGAGATGTTTTTTAAGTAAATAACATCACAAAGATAAGCATTCTAATAAATAAATTCACTAAACACAGCCCAACAAAAAGTTTTTTCGTCTTTTTTTTTGTTGCCCGACATTCTTCTGTAACCCTTTATTTAAAGGTATTATGTAAGCATCACGAGGGGGGTAAGCGCAACAAGACATAAAAATTATAGTACTTTGTTTTGCATAATACTATTTAAAATATATATCTTTGCATTGTAAATTTATTAAACATGAATGTAGAGAATACCAAAAAGCAAATGCGAAAAGGAGTGCTGGAGTTTTGCATCTTATCCACTCTTTCGGTTGGTGAAGCCTACCCTTCAGACATCATCGAAAAATTGAAAGCCGCAAAACTGATAGTAGTGGAAGGTACACTTTACCCGCTTCTAACGAGGTTAAAAAACACAGGGTTGCTCACCTACCGATGGGAAGAATCCAAATCAGGTCCACCGAGGAAGTATTATAAATTGACCGGACTGGGCGAAAAATTCCTGACAGAATTAGACGCCACCTGGAACGACTTGCAAAAAGCAGTTAATGTGACAAGAAAACAGAAAAAATAACRCTAAACTTTGAACATAAAACACTAAATATACCATGAAAAAAACAGTTACCATYAACATCAGCGGCATCGCCTTCACTATTGATGAAGACGCTTACGAAAAGCTGAGTATCTATCTAAACACCATCAAAAGTTCTTTCAGCGCATCCGAAGGACGTGATGAAATCATGACTGACATCGAAGCTCGCATTGCAGAAATGCTGCAAGGCAAAGTTTCCGAAAAGAGGCATGTAATTTCTATTCAAGAAATCGAAGAAGTGATTGGTGTGATGGGGCAACCCGAAGATTACATTGACGGGGAAATGGAAAGCGAAACTTCGCACGAGAAAAAAGAAGAAACGAAAAGCCAAACACACACCACTGCGAAAGCAAAGCGTGTTTACCGCGACCCGGATAGTAATGTAATCGGTGGCGTTTGCTCGGGCATCGGCCATTATTTCGGTTTCGACCCACTGTGGCTCCGCATCGCTTTTGCTGTTGCTTTCTTCGTTTGGGGCACAGGAATTCTACTCTATATTTTGCTGTGGATTATCATCCCTGAAGCCAAAACCACTGCAGAAAAATTGGAAATGAAAGGCGAAGCTGTGAATGTTGACAGCATTGGCAAAGCAGTGGAAGAAGAAATGGACAATTTAAAAAAAAAGATAAATGACCTTTCAGACAAAGCAAAAAATATCGATACACGACAATATACTGAAAAAGCAAAGGACTGGGCAGATAAAGCCGTTGAATTTATTAGCGCCATATTTGGTTTGATTTTTAATGTTTTCGGAAAAGTCATTGGTGTAGTAGCCATCATTATCGGAGTTATCTTTTCTATTGTATTACTCTCATCCATTTTTGGCAAAAAACTAATTTTATCTATCCATCCAAATGGAATTGACTATTTTTCTTTTGACCGTTTCCCTGATTTTATTTTCAATTCGCCAGACCAAACATTGCTGGCAATTATTGGTATCGTTTTGCTTGTTGGAATCCCGATTCTTGGTGTTCTCTACAGTGGAATCAAACTTGTTTTTGGAATCACAAACAGCTCAAAAAATGTAGGAGTTGCGCTCGCCAGTTTGTGGATTGTCGGTGTTATTTTATGCGGAGTAGTCGGGTTTCAAGTCGGAAATGATTTTGTAGCCAAAGGCAAAACAGAAAAAACATTCATTCTTGAGCAACCCATTTCTGACACGCTCTATCTCAATACAAGCAAAGATATTTTCGAGTTGTCAAAAAAGAAAAGAAAGAAATTTCACAAGTATTTCATGCTGAAAGCTGTTGACAATACGGTCTATTTCGGCAACCCTGTTTTGGACATCCAAAAAAGTGAAACCGACAGCTTTGCCATAAAAATCATCCAGACCAGCCGTGGAGCCACAAGAAAAGAAGCGGCAGATCTTTCAGACCGCATTAACTATGAATACGTACAAAACGGAAACGAAATCAAACTCAACACTTTTTACAGCATAGCCAAAAACAAATGGCGCGGGCAATATGTGGAAATCATTCTCCAAGTTCCTGAAGGGAAAGCCGTTCACCTGAGCGAGAAACTGGACAGAATTATTTACGATGTCGAAAACACAACCGACACCTATGACGGAGATATGGTGGGAAAAACTTGGACAATGCTAACGAAAGGACTCACCTGCGTAGGTTGCAATCAGGATGAGCTTTAAAACCTTTTCTGGTTCCATAAAATTCTTATCTTCGCGATACCTTTTTTGAGCGGAAGGGCAAACATCCGGCTCATGTTATGAGCCAGCCCATGTGCCAGCAATTGGTACAATGCATATTTTCGCTTTAAATAACAATTTATGCCAGAACAGCAGGAAATCGTTGAACCCGAAATTAGCCGTAACAAGCTAAATCAGGAGATCGTCAACGATTACCGCATTGCATGTGAAAGCCGCCAAGCCAGCTTGCTCGGCAGGCGAGAAGTACTCACAGGAAAAGCCAAATTCGGCATCTTTGGCGATGGCAAGGAAATACCACAAATCGCCATGGCTAAACAATACCGCAATGGTGACTGGCGCAGCGGATACTACCGTGACCAAACCTTTATGTTCGCTGCGGGTGAACTCAACCTTCAGCAATTTTTCGCTCAGCTTTATGCCCATGCAGATATTAAACACGACTCCCACTCTGGCGGCAGGCAAATGAATGCTCATTTCAGCACGCGTTTATTAAATGATGACGGTAGTTGGAAAGACCAATGCCAAATGAAGAACACTTCTTCTGATATGTCACCCACCTCAGGGCAAATGCCGCGATTGCTTGGCTTGGCTTATGCTTCCAAATTTTATCGAGAAAGCGAGATATTAAAAAATCATCAAAAAGGATTTTCAAAAAATGGAAACGAAATCGCCTTTGGCACCATTGGCGATGCCGCCACTTCTGAAGGCCTTTTTTGGGAAACCGTCAATGCAGCAGGTGTACTACAAGTGCCTGTGGTACTTGCGGTATGGGATGACGGCTACGGCATTTCTGTTGACAAAAAATACCAAACCACCAAAGAGAGTATTTCTGAAATTTTGAAAGGTTTTAAACGTGATGAACGACCCGGATTGGAAGTACTAAAAGTGAAGGGATGGGACTATGCCGCTTGCTGTCTCGCCTTTGAAGATGCTGCAAGAATTGCCCGAGAAGAACATGTTCCGGTTGTTGTTCATGTAGAAGAAATTACCCAGCCGCAAGGGCATTCCACCTCGGGTTCACATGAGCGCTACAAGTCTGAAGATCGCCTGCAATGGGAAGACGATTTCGATTGCATCAAAAAAATGCGCGAGTGGATGATTGACAAAAACATCGCTTCTGTAGAAGAATTAGAAAAGACAGAAGAAGAAGCTAAAAAGACCATTCGCGAAGCAAAAAAAGAAGCATGGAAGGCCTTCCAAAGCCCCATAAAAAACGAACAGAATGAAGTACTTGCATTGCTCAATGAAATGGCTGCAAGTTCTGCCAATGCTGCGTTTGTCAATAAAATAACTGATGAATTAAAAGCTGTCAATGAGCCGTTGCGTGATGAAGTGATGAGGGCAGCAAAAAAAGGTTTGCGAATCGTAAGAAATGAAAATCTGGCTGCCAAAAACAAGCTGACAGATTGGATAAAGGAATACAATATCGCCAACCATGATCGTTACAACTCTTGCCTTTACTGCGAGACTGAAAAATCTTCATTGCTAGTAAAAGAAGTCGAGCCGGTTTATGATGAAACTACGGACCTGGTGGACGGCCGAATTGTGTTACGCGAAAATTTTGATGCCGTTTTGTCAAAATATCCCACTGTAGTTATTTTCGGAGAAGATGCCGGAAAAATAGGCGGGGTAAACCAAGGGTTGGAAGGCATGCAAGCCAAATACGGTGAACTGCGGGTTTTTGACACAGGCATACGCGAAGCTACCATCATCGGGCAAGGTATTGGGCTGGCATTGCGCGGGTTGCGCCCCATTGCAGAAATCCAATATTTGGATTACCTGATGTTTGCTCTCCAAACTATCAGCGATGATTTGGCATCGCTTCACTACCGCACAAAAGGCGGACAGTCATGTCCATTAATTATCCGAACAAGAGGGCACCGATTGGAAGGTATCTGGCATGCTGGCTCGCAATTGGGTATGATTATTAATGCCTGCCGAGGGCTGCATGTATGCGTGCCCAGAAACATGGTACAGGCAGCCGGTTTTTACAACACACTATTGCAAGGCGATGACCCTGGATTGGTTATAGAATCATTAAACGGCTACCGTATAAAAGAAAAATTACCAAGTAATACCGGTGAATTTACTATACCACTTGGCGTTCCCGAAGTGATGGTAGAAGGAACCGATGTAACGTTAGTTACTTACGGTTCGATGGTACGCATGGCAGAGGAAGTTGCGAAACAATTAAAAGAAGCAAGTATTGCTGTTGAAGTGATTGATGTGCAAACTCTGTTGCCTTTTGACATCAACAAAACAATTGTGGAATCGTTGAAAAAAACCAACCGCATTTTGTTTGTAGATGAAGATATGCCCGGTGGTGCCACCGCCTATATGATGCAGGAAGTGCTCGAGACGCAAGGTGGTTACTATTACCTCGATTCCCAACCAAAAACACTCACCGCTAAAGCCCATCGCCCTGCCTACGGCTCCGATGGTGATTATTTTTCCAAACCCAGCCTCGAAGACATCTTTGATGCAGTGTATGAAATCATGCACCAAAGCGACCCCGAGAAGTATCCTGCGATTTATTAGTTCTCATTTCACAGATTTTTCATTAGCGCATCGCCTAATCAGAATCTTCGTAATTTTGCTTTATGCGCACCCTTATCACAGCCGTTTCTATGCTTGTTGTTTTTTCTGCATTTGCCGGCGGAAAATACCAAATCAATTTGATTCTGGCACCTTCTTACGAGCGGCTTTCGTTTCGAAATAAGCATGTTAAAGCACCGTTTTTCTACAAGTTTTCGTACAACTTTGGCGGAGAATTCCGTTACTTTATCGCACCTGATTTCAGCTTGGCTGTAGGCCTGCAATTCAACGATAGGGGGTTTCGCTCCCACCCTGTTTACAGAACCACAGACGGCTTCATCATTGATGATGAAAATGCCGTGGTGAATATATCTGCCAAATACATTACGGTTCCGATTGAAATGGTGTTCAGYTTCGAGCCGRTTTTCAGAACAGAAATTTTCATTAATGCTGGAATTGCCTATGGRTRTTTGGTTGGCCAAACATTTAARGGCAAGCGATTACCYGATGAATTTGGAGTGCCGGAAAGCTCCATTTACAATGGGTTGAGTGAAGGCCGAAGCAACATCAAATGGTTTGACAAGTCATATACCAGCGTAAACATTGGAGTAGGGGCTGGCTGGCACATTCGCTCACGGCTGGTACTCACGGTAAATCCTGTTTACTACCGACAAATKGACCGCCTTGAATTGCCCTTCCCAGATGGGCCACTCATTACATTTGACCCAACTTTCGGCTACATCAAACCACGGCTCGATTCATTTACAATCAATCTGAAACTAGGCTGGTATTTTAGCGACCAAATTGAAAACACGAAGAAAAAGTTGTGAGTTTTGCTTATTGGCTGGTGTCAAAAAGAAGTGAAATAAAAATCCAACTTTATTTCCTACGTCAATTCGTTTTTTGGCTGGTGTTTTTTCAGCTAAACAGGGCTGTTTTTCTCATTTGTCATTGGGACAAAACAGCAGATGCTCCTTTTGGCGAAGTGATTTCTGCTTTCTGGCATGCCGCTTATCTCGACATTTCCACAGCTTGTTATATCACTACCCTCTCATTTTTACTCATAAGCATACTGGCTTTTACTGGGTTTAACTTGTTCAATAAAATCAATGAGTGGTATTCTTATTTGGTAATATCATCCGTTTCGATATTAGTCGCCTGTGAAGTCGGAGTGTTTGGTGAATGGGAAACCAAATTGAGCTACAAAGCGGTTTTATACCTTGAAAATCCGGGTGAAATGTTTCGATCAACAGAGGGAGAAGTATTGGTGTTGAGTGCCTTCCTGATTTTATTACAATCTTCTGTAGGAATTTACAGCTACCGACAGTGGGTTCACAAAAAATTTGAGAACAAAAGCAAGTGGTATGTTTCGCTTACTTTCTTGCTACTCACTCCGTTTTTGCTTGCATTGGGCCTGAGAGGAGGCCTTCAAAAAATACCCATTGGCCAAAGTGATGTGTATTTTTCAACGTACAATTTTTTGAATACTGCTGCTGTAAACTCTACCTGGAACCTGATGCACAGCGTTATGCAAAACAATAAATACATGAATAAAAATCCATATGAATTTTACAATTTCGAACAAGCAAAAAAAATAGTACAAAACCTTCACAAAGTAGAAAAAGACACCACGATAAATATTTTGACCAACAAACACCCAAATGTAGTTCTGATTATTGTCGAAGGTTGGTCAGGCGATTTAATTCAGTCACTTGGTGGATATGAAGGGATCACACCCCAATTTGCCTTACTCGAAAAAGAAGGGCTGCTTTTCACTGAAATTTACTCTTCAGGAACCCGATCACACCAAGGCATGGCGGCTATTTTCAGTGGTTATCCCGCACACCCTATTACTTCCATAATCACACAGCCCAGCAAGTTTGAGCAACTGCCGTGTATCAATGAACAATTTTTAAAAGCGGGTTATAACACTTCTTTTATGTTTGGCGGGCAGTTAAATTACGGCAACATCAAAGGGTATATGTATTTTAACAAGTTTCACAAAATTATTGAAGGAAAGGATTTTAGCGATGATATTCCAACCGGRCGACTCGGTGTGCAYGATGARTACYTATATGCAAATAGCATTGAAGARTTAAAAARCGAAAAGCAACCTTTTTTTCACGCGCTTTTCACCATGAGTAGTCATTCCCCTTATGACTATCCAATGGAAGATGTCTTCYATTGGGGGGGYAAYCAMCAGGCTTACATCAATTCGGTTTTTTACAGCGACAAATGCCTCGGTGATTACATTGCCCAAGCACGAAAGCAAGAGTGGTTTGACAATACGCTCTTTGTTATTATTCCTGATCACAGCCATGATTCACCTAAAAACTGGCACATCTTTTCGCCCGAATACAGAAAAATTCCAATTTTATTTTTCGGSAATGTAATTAAAGAAGAATTTAAAGGAGTAAAGTGGAATAAACTCGGTGCGCAACCGGATATTGCTGCAACGCTGATGGCACAACTCAATCTTGAACACAAGCAATTTAAATGGAGCAAGAACCTGCTCAATCCTTATGTTCAGGAATTTGCTTTTTATGAAACAGGTGATGTCGTAGGTTGGGTGAGAAAACAAGGGGCTTTTTCATGCAATTACGGATTGAAAATATGTTATCACGAAAAATTTGATGACACAGCACCTAAAGACAGCATCATTGCTGAAGGAAAATCATACCTTCAAGTTTTATTTCAGGATTATTTAGATTATTAATTTTGGCACATGCCTCAAAAAATCACCGAAGCCGATTCTTTTTATGACCACCTCGAAAAAATGAGCGTGCTCGAACTGCTGGTAAACATTAATAAAGAAGACCAGACCGTGCCTCATTCAGTTGAAAAAGTCATTTCAAAAATTGAAGAATTGGTAGAAGTGATTGTGAAAAAGATGAATAGTGGTGGTCGACTTTTTTATGTAGGTGCAGGTACCAGCGGCCGGTTAGGCATTGTTGACGCATCGGAATGCCCTCCTACCTACGGGGTGGAACACGGGCTGGTAATTGGACTGATTGCCGGTGGTGATAGCGCCATTAGAAAAGCGGTAGAATTTGCTGAAGACAATCCCGATGGGGGTTGGAACGACTTACAAGAACACAACATTTGTCAAAAAGATGTGGTTCTTGGTATTGCTGCCTCGGGCACTACGCCCTATGTGGTAGGTGCTTTGCAGCATTGCAATCTGAATGGCATTGACACAGGGTGCATTACTTGCAACCCTGATTCTCCTTTGGCAAAAGAAGCGGCTTATCCTATTGAAGTTGTCGTTGGGCCGGAATTTGTAACAGGCAGTACCCGCATGAAAGCAGGTACAGCACAAAAACTTGTTCTCAATATGATATCCACTTCTGTGATGGTGAAACTCGGCAGAGTGAAAGGCAACAAAATGGTGGATATGCAGTTGAGTAATAATAAATTAGTTGATCGTGGAACCAAAATGATTATGCACGAATTAAACCTTTCTTATGATGAAGCCAATCAAATGCTGGAAAAACATGGCAGTGTGAGAAAGGCAATTTCTTCTAAAAAATAATTCGTAAATTCGTAATAATTAGCAATTCGTAAATGCACAACATTGAACCATATTACGCTTGGCGCAACCTCTATACGGCAGAAGGAGACGAGTGCTCCCCTTTTCATGGGAGGCAATACAACGAATTCGAATTCACTGAAAAAATCTATAACCACTATCTCCACCCACAGTGGGACAGCATGGGGTCCCCTACCCTTTTCATTAAAATTCTTTATGTAGGTTACGATGAAAAATTTGCCATCATAGAGCTAATTGGAGAATGGAACGACTGCCTGCACAACGACATCATGCTGCTAAAGCGCAACATCGTTGATGAAATGGTTGATTTAGGCATAAACAAATTCATTTTGCTGGGCGAAAACGTGCTCAATTTTCACGGTTCAGATGATTGTTACTACGAAGAATGGTTCGATGAACTTGATGACGGATGGATTGCGCTGATCGGGTTTCGGGAGCATGTGTTAAGTGAATTTTCAAGAGACAATATTGACCAATACTTTGTTTCTGGAGAGATGCTGAATGAAATGCAATGGCGCACTTACCGCCCGCTGCAATTGTTTCAAAAAGTAGAGCAGGTACTCAATCGGAGAATTGGCTTTTCGCATGAAGAAGAATTTGAACTGATTTAACCGAATTTCTCAACCAACATCTCTGCTACCTTCTTATCAACAGGAAAAGTCATTTCATCCACTAACTTTTCACTGATTTTAACCCAGCGAAACGCCAAATCTTCTTCCTTTGAAAAATCAATATCGAATTTTGTTTTCGTTACTTGAAATTGAATTTCTCCTTTTGGCTCAATCAAATAATAGATACTGATGAGCTGCTTGCCTTTTTTAAAAATAGATTCTTGAAAAAAGTCAATGGTATAAAAATGTTCGAGCACTTCAATTTCTTGCCTCATTTCTTCCATACATTCACGCTTCAGGCAGTCAATTGGCCCTTCACCAAACTTCAATCCGCCTCCTGGAAACTTGGTAAATTTTGCACCATGCATCTGCTCGTCAGCAACCAGCGTTTGTTTTTTTTCGTTGATGAGCACCCCATAAACCCGAATGGTAAATCCATTTAATTTTTCATTCATCATTCAATATTTATCATTTCTTAATTGCCCTTATCATTTCCCGCTTGCCTGGCGGCCCAAGCAATGTTTCTACTTCAAAGCCAACGGATTTCAACGTTCTTTTCACTTCGCCTTTGGCGCAATAAGTGATCAAAATCGAGTTTATTTCCATCCATTTATACAATTTTTCAAAAACATCTTTTCGCCACATTTCTGGCTGAACGCTTGGCGCAAAAGCATCAAAATATACTACATCAAACATTGCATTTGGTTCAAATTCCTTCATTTTCTTTTTGAATTTGATGAACTTAAAGTTGTTTGAAACACTAATGTATTCATCCCATTCGCAAAAATGAATTTCACGAAAAGTGTGTGAATGATTTTCTGTTTTTAAAGATTCAGCATAATTCAATTCTTCAATGATTTCGCACTTAAGCGGAAAAGGTTCAATTGCAAAATAGGATATTTTCTTTTTCAATTTTAAATTTTCGAGAAATGTCAAAAATACATTCAGCCCGGTTCCAAGGCCTATTTCAAGAATTTTTATTTCATCCTTTTTTTCAGCAGTTTTCAGCAGCCCGTTTTTGATAAAAACATGCCGCGATTCTTGCACAGCGCCATGCACCGAATGATAATGCTCGTTCAACCCTGGCACAAACAACGTGTGTGAGCCGTCTGCGGTTACTATTATCTCAACTTTCTTCACACCTTTAAAAAAGCTATTTTTGTACAAATCTTCAAAAAATGTTGCAAATAGGCGTTCTCGGTGCTGGGCATCTCGGCAATATTCATCTGAATAACTTAAAAGAATCTGAACAGTTTGAACTGATCGGTTTTTTCGATCCAGATGAAGAAAAAGCTGTAAAGGCCGAACAGAAACACAATATACAAAGATTCAATTCTGTCGAAGAAGTAATTGACAATGCTGATGTGGTGGACATTGTAACCCCTACCCTATCACATTTCGATTGCGCTGAAAAAGCGTTAAAAAAAACAAAACACGTTTTCATTGAAAAACCAATCACCAATACTGTTGAAGAGGCAAAAACCCTGATGGAGTTAGCCAAAGAGGCCAACGTGAAAGTGCAGGTGGGGCATGTGGAGCGTTTTAATCCGGCTTATGTTGCGGCAAGACCGTTTTGCGGGCAGCCGATGTTTATCGAAACGCACCGATTGGCAGAGTTCAACCCGCGAGGCACTGATGTTTCGGTGGTTTTGGATCTGATGATTCACGATATTGACATCGTTTTAAGTTTGGTGAAATCGAGCGTGAAGCGCATTAGCGCCAGTGGGGTAGCCGTAGTGAGCGATACGCCTGACATCGCGAATGCCCGCATCGAATTTGATAACGGCTGCGTAGCTAATTTGACTTCCAGTAGGATATCATTGAAGAACATGCGGAAAACGCGGTTATTTCAAAGAGACGCTTACATTTCAATTGATTTTTTGGAGAAAAAATCTGAAATCGTTCGCTTGAAAGAAGTAAATGGAGAACCCGACCCTCATGCAATGGTCTTCAACCCCGGTGAAGGTAAAAAACCCAAGCAGATCTTTTTCGATTCACCCGAAATTGAAGAAACTAACGCCATCAAAGATGAACTGGAGTCATTTGCAAACGCCATCAACAACAACATCGAGCCATTGGTTACCATCGAAGATGGCTACCATGCACTGGATGTGGCTTACAAGGTGCTTGACAAAATGAAAATGACTTCAGAGTTGGTTACCGAATAACTCTACACAATAAAATTTATCACCTTGCGTTTTGCTTTTTTTACATACTTGAAATTACTGTTTTTCTGCCTGATGTTACTTTTTTCTGCCTGCGAAGTCATCAACCCACAAGAAGAAATCCCTTCTTACATCCACATTGAAAAAATTGATTTAAAAATAACTGATACGAATACACAAGGCAGCGCATCGCACAATATTACCGATGCATGGGTTTTTGTGGATGATGAACTGATTGGCGCTTTTGAACTGCCGAAGACAATTCCAATTCTGAAAGCTGGCAACCACACGCTGAAAGTACGGGCGGGTATCAAAAACAGCGGAGCAACACTGCTGCGAACCACTTATCCCTTTTTCAATTCTTACGTCAATGATACCACGTTTACACTTTTCCGCGATAGCGTCATCACCATAACACCAGTTGTTACCTACAACACCGATGATTTTACATGGATAGAAGATTTTGAAGACCCAGCCATTTCCATCATCGAATTGAGCAATACAGACACAATACTGGAAAGCACACAGGATGCTGCAAAGGTCTTTGAGGGCACAGCATCAGGGGTGATTTACCTTGACAGTGCACACCCAATTTATCGCGGAGCAACCAACGATGCTTATAATTTGCCTAAGGGAGGTAAAGAAGTATACCTCGAATTAGATTACAAAACAAGCACACTTTTAGTTGTTGGCTTAATTGCCAATAACCCAACCAATGTAAATGAAGAACCAGTGATTTTTATTTTCCCAACCGATGATTGGAACAAAATTTACATTGATTTGAGTCAACAAGTAAGCATCGAAACTGATGCGTTGAGTTACCGAATTTCTTTTACGGCAGATATTTCAAACGACAGTGAACCGAGCGCTGAAATCTACCTCGATAATTTAAAACTGATTCATAAGTGATGAACAGGAAGTTGCAGGCACTCAAATACATCATTGCAGATTTGTCGGCATCTTCGATTGCTTGGTGTCTTTTTTACATATTTCGTAAACTATATCTCGAACCGCAAAAGTTTGGTCATGAGGTGGAACTTGAGTTCAACCAATATTTTTTCATTGGACTGGCAGTAGTACCTCTTTCTTGGCTTGCTTTTTATGCGCTCACAGGATTTTACCGCAAACCCTATCGCAAATCTCGTCTCAAAGAATTGGGGCAAACGATTTTGACTTCATTGGTGGGAGTTACTATCATCTTTTTTGCACTTTTACTCGATGATGAAATTGCATCTTACAAAAGTTACTACCGCTCTTTTTCTACACTGTTCGCGCTCCATTTTATCTTCACTTTCCTCTTACGATTTATACTTTCAACTATTACAGCCCACAAAATCCATACGCGAAAAATAGGATTTAATACGGTAGTAGTTGGCAGCAACGAAAATGCAATGAATTTGTATAAAGAATTAGACGGGATGAGAAAAAGCAGCGGCTTTAAGTTTGAAGGGTTTTTGCACCTCAATGGTGATCTCGATCACTTATTAAGTGGGCACCTGCCACATTTGGGCAGCGCTAAAAATATTCAAAATGTAATTAAAGAAAAACAAATTGAAGAAGTGATTTTGGCTATTGAATCTTCCGAACACAACGAAATAGACAAAATTGTTAACCAACTGCAAGGTGAAAATGTAGCGGTAAAAATCATCCCAGATATGTACGACATACTTGCAGGGCAAGTGAAAATGTCTTCGATTTTTGGTGCACCTCTTATCGAAATACGCCATGAAATCATGCCCGGGTGGCAGCAAATCTTGAAACGAGTTATTGATGTAGCAGTGTCCATTATGGTAATGACTATTTTCTCACCTTTGTACTTGGTTTTGGCGCTGGGTGTCAAACTCTCGTCAAAAGGGGCCTTGATATACAGCCACGAACGTATAGGGCTGCATGGGAAGCCCTTTAATATCTACAAATTCCGTACAATGTACGAAGACGCGGAAAAAGAAGGGAGACCTGCCCTTTCCAGTAAAGACGATCCACGCATTACTCCCGTAGGCAGGTTTTTACGCAAAACGCGTTTAGATGAATTACCACAGTTTTTCAACGTGCTCACAAACGAAATGTCAATAGTTGGGCCAAGGCCAGAGCGTCAGTTTTTTATACGTCAAATTATTGAAAAAGCACCTCATTACACGCATTTACACAAAGTGCGCCCGGGAATTACTTCGTGGGGGCAGGTGAAGTATGGCTATGCAGAAAATGTTGAACAAATGATAGAACGACTCAAATACGACATCCTGTATATCGAAAACATGTCGCTTTTCGTTGATTTTAAAATTATGATTTATACAATTTTGACAGTACTCCGCGGAAGCGGTAAATAAAAACAACAATCGAAACAACGATTGATTGTTTTAAAAAATATCCAGATTATAATTAGAAAAAATACTTTTTAAAATGCAAAATATAGCAGTAATAGGCGCAGGAACAATGGGCAATGGCATCGTCCATGTATTCGCTCAAAACGGTTACAAAGTGAATTTAGCTGATATTTCCCAAGATGCGCTCGAAAAAGCATTGGGTACAATTGGTAAAAATCTCGACCGTCAAATAAAAAAAGAAACAATTACGGAAGCCGACAAGGCAGCAACACTCGAAAACATAACCACTTTCATTAACATAGAAGAGGCAGTTTCCGAATGCGACTTGGCCGTGGAAGCAGCCACTGAAAATGTAAACTTGAAGCTGAAGATTTTCAAACAGCTCGATGATGCAGCTCCTGAAAATGCCATTCTCGCTACCAACACATCTTCCATTTCCATCACCAAAATTGCGGCAACAACTATCCGTCCTGAAAAAGTGATTGGCATGCACTTTATGAATCCGGTACCTGTAATGAAATTAGTAGAAGTGATTCGCGGATATGCCACTTCCGATGAAGTTACACAAACTATTATGACCCTATCCAAAAATTTAGGCAAAGCTCCTGTTGAGGTCAACGACTATCCCGGTTTTGTAGCCAACCGCATTTTAATGCCCATGATTAACGAAGCTATCTATTCTTTGTACGAAGGTGTAGCAGGTGTAGGAGAAATTGATACCGTGATGAAACTCGGCATGGCACACCTTATGGGCCCGCTTCAATTAGCCGATTTTATTGGCTTGGATGTGTGCCTTTCAATACTGCATGTTTTGCATGAAGGTTTCGGCAACCCAAAATATGCTCCATGCCCATTATTGGTCAACATGGTTGCTGCCGGCAAACTAGGTGTTAAAGCCAAGGAAGGATTCTACTCTTACACACACGGAACAAAAGAGTTGATAATTGCAGATCCCTTTTGCAAAAAAGTTCCTGCCTGAATTGTATGCTCATTTCCAAAATCATCTCGGGCGGACAAACTGGTGTTGACCGCGCTGCGCTTGATTTTGCTTTGGACAACATGATTCCTTGTGGCGGCTGGTGTCCAAAAGGTCGAATAGCCGAAGACGGCATCATTCCCAAAAAATACCCCTTGCAAGAAAGTGAAACCAAAATTTACGATGAGCGCACAGAAAAAAACGTGTTAGATGCTGATGGAACACTAATCATTAATAACGGCAAAGCACTTTTTGGCGGAACAAAATACACGCACGAATTTTGCCTTCTTCATAACAAGCCCTGCATCGTTATTGATATTTCAGACAAAAAGGATTTCGGAAAAGAATTTGAAAACTGGATTTCGAAATACGATATCAAAACTTTAAACATAGCTGGCCCACGGAAAAGCACGCAACTAGACATTTATCAAAAAGCAGTTGAGGTTTTGCAACAACTATTACACTGCTAATTTCAATGGTATGGGCGCAAAACCACAATTTTGTTTTTCAACACTTTCACATCCCATATTTTTTCATCAAACATGCGTTTCACATAGCGATGGTAGAGTTTGAGCCGTTTGGTGGGTTTTTCAAGCGTTTCACCTTCGGTCGGTTCTCCTGTAAATTCATAAGAGCGCACATTGGGATGCTCTTTACGGAACATTTTGATGATTTGTACAATTGTATTCATTACACCGTATACTTCGCCTTTGTTGGTAAGCACGTATTCTTCGCCCTCGTATTCTTCATTAATCACCCCAAAAACAATAGTTGCGCTGAGCAGGTCGTTTTGCTTACGCCCGAAACGCACTTCGTACTGAATATCGCTACCTGTGGTGAAATGGTAAATACCCGCTGAAGGGATGTTAGGCGGAATTATTTCGTAGGTCTTTACCATTGCAATTTAACGTGGGTAAAATTATCATTAAAATTTTGCCGTACAATACGTTTTACGCGCCAATTGTGATTATGTTTTCTGGATTATGAAATCGAAGCAATTTGCAAAGTGTATCAGGAATAATCGCATTTTATTTCAATCTTTGTACCGGAATATTTTGTTTATATTATGAAAAACATAATCGGATTATTAACAATTATTTTCGTGCTTTTATCCTTCTCGTGCACACCCAAAGGCAAACCCAAGTCCATTTCAAATCCGCAAACAGACATTATCGCCCCGCAAAAGGATTATGAAAAAGAAAAATATGTAAAGGCCACTGTCATCGACATGCGCGAGTTGGACGGCTGCACCTACCTGCTTAAACTCAATGACAACTCACGCCTCGAACCAGATAACCTCGGCATCAATTTCCAAAAAAACAACCTGCCTGTTTGGATAAAATTCAACTACCGAAAAGGAGTAGCAAGCATTTGCATGTCAGGTAGAATGGTAACCTTAACCCATATTGCTCTTCGAAAGTCCGATGAATAAGCTGCGTATTGTTTTTATCGGAACGCCTGAATTTGCCGTTCCCTCACTCGATATTTTGACTGAGAGCGGCTATAATGTAGTTGGTGTGATTACTGCCCCCGACAAACCCGCAGGCAGAGGGCAAAAAATAGTCCAATCAGCAGTGAAAAAATACGCAGTTGAAAATGGGCTAAAAGTAATGCAACCCACGAACCTGAAAGACGAAAATTTTTTGCAAGAATTAAAATCATTGAATGCTAACTTGCAAATCGTTATTGCCTTCCGCATGTTGCCCGAAGCGGTTTGGAACATGCTGGCACTCGGCACGTTCAACCTACATGCATCGTTGTTGCCACAATATCGCGGGGCAGCTCCCATCAATTGGGTGATTATCAATGGTGAAAAAGAAACAGGGTTGACCACTTTTTTCCTGCAACATAAAATTGACACAGGGAAAATTATCTTTCAGGAAAAAATCAGAATAGGTGAAAACGAAACCGCAGGCGTACTGCATGACCGGCTCATGGAAATGGGATCTACACTGGTTTTAAAAACCGTAAAATCCATTGAAACTGGCAATTGCCCGCAAATAGATCAATCGAAACTTGTTTCTATAAAAACTGATTTAAAAAAAGCGCCTAAGATTTTCAAAAATACCTGCAAGATTGATTGGAATAAAAATATTAATTCGATTTACAATTTCATCCGAGGCCTTAGCCCCTACCCTGCTGCTTTCACTGAGCTACATTCATCTGGGGGCAAAACACTGCAAATAAAAGTGATCACCGTACAAAAAGAAACTATCGATCACAATGTTGTATCCGGTTCAATCGTTTCAAATGGAAAATCATTAAAAATTGCTGCCGCAGATGGTTTCATAGCAATTTCAGAACTGCAGAAAGCTGGAAAAAAACGAATGAAAACTGAAGAATTTTTAAGAGGATTTCCGCTCAATGAAAAGTGGAAAGCAATTTAGCTGTCCCTCCTCCTATACCTTAGCTAAACGCACTGTAGACAGTACATTACAGTCACACTTATCAACAATAACCCCCTATTTATCAACAATTTAGCCTTTTTTTTCACAAAAATTTGCTGCAATCCTTTGTTCATCTATATTTGCAAGCCTTTCATAGAAAGAAAATAGCTGTTCGCCCCATTGATAACACCCCGTTTCAGTGGGACGGACATAACAAAAACGGGGTGAATTAAAAAATATATTACCATGAACAAAGCAGAATTAATTGACGCCATCTCTGCAGACGCAGGATTGTCAAAAGCAGATGCCAAAAGAGCACTCGACTCTTTTGTAAGTAACACAACAAAATCGCTGAAAAAAGGTAACAGGGTAGCGTTGGTTGGCTTCGGCTCTTTTTCAGTTTCTAAAAGAGCTGCCAGAACAGGCAGAAACCCACAAACAGGAGCTTCCCTTAAAATTCCAGCAAAGAAAGTGGTTAAATTCCGCGCAGGCTCTGACCTTTGTGGCTCTGTAAAGTAATTTTTAAATTGAAATAAATTTAAGCCCTTCTCTTGTAGAAGGGCTTTTTTGTATCCCACTATGGCTGTTGATTTTTCTGATAAAGAACTCAGGCAAATTGCCGATGTTGAGTTTCTGCTTTCCAAAGTGCAAATCACAGAGAAGGTTGTTCTGCTCTTTGGCTGTGTTCGTGATGAATTGAAAAAAGAAATTGAAATGGCTGATTTTCTATTCCGGAAAGATGCTGACATTACATCTGGCAAAATTTCAAAAGGTGAAAGTTACCGCCACCTGCCCTATGTAGTGCTCGATTATCCTAAGCTTTTTTCCAATCAGTCAATCTTTGCTTTTCGCACCATGTTTTGGTGGGGGAATTTTTTCAGTTTGACGATGCACTTGCAGGGAAAAGCACTCGAGAATTATCGAGAAAATCTTCTAAATAATATCCAAAAAATCAAAAATAGCGGGCTATACATTTGCGTAAATGACAGTCCTTGGGAATACCACCAAGAAAAAGATAACTATCTTTCTTGTAACTCCTTAGAAGATAAAGAATTGGAAAAGATAATTAACGAAAAAGAATTTGTGAAACTRAGCACAAAATGGGGATTGGATGAATGGCATAAGCTAATTGTTGAGATTAAAACTAAATTCAATTTCATGCTTTCATTATTGRCYTGATTGCTAATCCAAAATCCTACCCAGTCCTTTTGCTGCTTCTGTAAAATCCGGTTTGAGTTCCAACGCCTTTCGAAAATCGGCAACTGCTTTTTCCGAATTTCCTGTCATTTCATAACAAACCCCGCGGTTAGTGTACGCTCCATAATGATCTGGCTGTAACTCAATTACTTCTGAAAATTTTTCAAAAGCAGTTTCAAAATTTTTAAAATATACCAAGTTCACATAACCGATGTTGTAATGTGCATTGATGTTTAATGGGTTTATCTGCAAAATCAACTTATAACCCTCCAACGCTTTTTCCGCTTCACCGTGTTCTTGCAAAAAGATACACTTGTTGTAAATGGCTCCCAAGCTATTGGGCCGTATGCGAATAGCATTGTCGTAATAATCTTTTGCGAGCGGGTTGTGCTTTGCCGCAAACAACAGTCCAAGTTGAATATAAGCGTCATAATATTCATTATCCTGCTCCACAGCCGTTTGAAAATTGGAAACCGCTCTGCTCGTATCACTTGTAAATTTATATACCATTCCCTTCATAAAATAAGCCCTGGCATTGTATACGTCAGCTTTCAACGCAAAATTGATATTGTCAATAGCCTGCTGGTACTTCTGTAGCAACATATAAATTTCAGCTCGCTTCAGGTAGGCCTCCACATTTTCACTGTTAAAACTGATGCACTTATTGAGCGCTTCAATCACGTCACGAGAATGGTGTTTGATGAGAGAAATATCTGCCTTGAGTAAATAAAAATCGCAGTTTGAAGAATCTAATTTCAAAGCCCTTTCAATATCATTTAATGATTCCTGAAAATGCTTGTTGTCAAAATGGTATTTTGCTCGATCGTAATAGAGCAAAGCATCGTTAGGGTTTTGCTTAATTTTTTCATTAATGGGCGCGAAAGGATCAACCGAAACTGTATCTACCTTAGTTGTCGGTATTTGTTTTTTTTCTTCCTTGGCGGGATTACAGGTTAAAAAAATGACGGAAACTATAAGGAAAAGAAAAACCCTGTTCATAATAAAATGATAAACAGGGCAAAGATAAAAGTTTGGAACCTGTTTATTCCGAAACCCATTCTTTGATTTTGACTTCAAGTTCTTCAGAAAGTTCGGGGTTGTCTTCCAGAAGCTGCTTCACAGCATCACGGCCCTGCCCTAACTTGGTACCATCGTAACTAAACCATGAACCACTTTTTTGCACAATGTCCCTTTCAGTGGCAAGGTCGAGAATTTCACCCGAGCGAGAAATGCCCGTGCCGTACATAATGTCAAACTCGGCTTTTCTAAATGGCGGAGCTACTTTGTTCTTCACCACTTTCACCCGCACATGATTACCCACAATCTCATCTCCATTTTTGATTTGCCCTATCCTACGGATGTCCAGCCGAGCCGATGCATAGAATTTCAGCGCATTACCGCCTGTAGTCGTTTCGGGATTGCCGAACATAACCCCGATTTTTTCTCGCAACTGGTTGATAAAAATGCAACAGCAACTTGTTTTGCTGATGATAGCTGTTAATTTTCTTAATGCCTGTGACATCAGTCGTGCCTGCAAGCCCATTTTCGAATCGCCCATTTCACCTTCGATTTCTGCCTTAGGTGTAAGTGCCGCCACCGAATCAATCACCAAAATGTCAATGGCGCCCGAGCGAATCAGGTTGTCGGTGATTTCAAGCGCCTGCTCCCCATTGTCGGGCTGGGAAATCAGCAAATTCTCAATATCAACTCCTAAATTCTGTGCGTAAAATCTATCAAAAGCATGCTCGGCATCAATAATGGCTGCTATACCACCCTGTTTCTGCGCTTCGGCAATGGCGTGCAGCGCCAATGTTGTTTTTCCCGATGATTCGGGGCCGTAAATTTCAATTACCCTTCCTCTTGGTAAACCTCCCACGCCAAGCGCCATATCCAAAGTAATTGAGCCGGTTGGAATGGTCGCTATTTTTTCAATAGGGCTATCACCCAATTTCATAATAGAACCTTTTCCATAGGTTTTCACCAGCCGATCAACCGTCAATTGAAGCGCTTTGAGTTTTTCTTTTGCTATTTCTGTGGCCATTTCAGTAAGTTATTTATGCTAATTCAACCRCATCAAGTTCTTGCAGAATTTGATTGGTATGGTGAACTGTTTTCACTTTCGTGATGATTTTTTCAATAACACCGTTTTTGTCAATAACAAACGTTGTACGGTGGATACCGTCAAAAGTGCGCCCCATGAATTTTTTCGGTCCCCAAACACCGTATGCATTGAGCACTTCCTTGTCCGTATCAGCTACCAAATTAAAAGGTAGACTGTACCGCTTGATGAAACGCTGGTGCTTTTCCTGCGTATCAGCGCTCACACCAATCACTTCAAACCCTTTGCTTTTCAGCATTTCGTAATTGTCTCGCAAGTCGCATGACTCCAATGTACAACCGGGCGTCATGTCTTTAGGGTAGAAATAGAGAATTACTTTTTTGCCCTTGTAATTTTCGAGCGATATCTGATTTCCGTTTTGGTCTAGTGTGTTGATTTCTGGTGCTGTATCTCCTTCTTTCAAATGGGTCATTTTGGGAAGTTTTGATTTTCACGCAAAGTAGTTAATTCTTTGGGAATTTAACAAATTAAAAACCCAATAATTATTACATTTATACGCATTTTAACAATGGATCGAATCGAAATAATACAGAAAAACATCACCCGATTTAAAGTAGGCACCATTGTAAGTACCGCTAATACTTCCCTGCTCGGTGGCGATGAAGTTGATCGTACTATTTACCTTATTACCAGGGCACAATTGATTAAAAAAGTGATTTTCGTATGCTTTGACGGTAAGATTTACAACATATATAAACGCATGATACATGAACGAGATCAAGCATTATAATATAAAGATAAAAGGAAAAGTGCAGGGCGTTTGGTTTCGCTTTTCTTCAAAAGAAATTGCTGAACAATTAGGCGTCAGTGGTTTTGTGCAAAACGAACTTGATGACAGTGTTTACATCGAAGCAGAAGGCACGGAAGAGCAGCTAAAGATGTTCATCAAATGGTGTGAAAATGGTCCGGAAATGGCAATAGTAACAAATGCTGAAATTATGGAAGGAAAAGTGAAAAACTTTACAAGTTTCAAGATTGAAAGAAGAGTTTAATCAAACAATCCCTCATCCCTTATTAGCATCAAAATGGCAGAGTGCGGAATAATGATGTATTTTTCCTTGTTGAACTCGATTTCGTAACCGTTTTTTTGAAGATAAACGGCCAAGTCTCCATCCTTGGGCTGCAACGGCACGTATTTCACTTCATCGCTTTTGTCTTTCCACGGCTCGTCTGCTTCGTTGATGGCCGGAATTGGGTAACCGGGACCAACCCGCACCACATATCCTGCATGAATTTTCTCATGCTCTTGTACAGTTGGCGGCAAATACAAACCCGAACGGGTTTTTAACGGTGGCGTTTTGGGCTTAACCAGCACCCGGTCGCCAACCATGATAAACTTCTTCAAATCCTTTTCGTCAATAACCACAGACATTTCCTCCAGTTTGCAGCAAATATATAAATAAGGAACAGGCAAATTGAAATCATCTCATTGCCTATTTTCGCACCATGACCAGAAAGGAAAAAACTGAATTTGTTGTCAAAAAATTAGAAGAATTATATTCTGAAGTGCCAATTCCATTGAAACACAACGATTCTTATACCTTACTCATTGCAGTTTTACTTTCTGCCCAATGCACTGATAAGCGCGTGAACAAAATCACACCTCTCTTATTTAAAAGGGCTGACAATCCTTATGACATGGTAAAGCTATCGGTTGATGAAATATTGGAAATTATCCGCCCATGCGGCCTTGGGCCGGCAAAATCGAAAGCCATCCACCAACTTTCTCATATCTTAATTGAAAAGAACAACGGAAAGGTGCCCGATAATTTTAAGGATTTGGAAGCATTGCCCGGAGTGGGGCACAAAACCGCATCAGTAGTAATGTGCCAGGCATTCGGCAAGCAGGCCTTTCCGGTGGATACGCACATTCACCGCCTGATGCACCGCTGGGGGCTGTCAAACGGAAAAAATGTAGTACAAACCGAAAAAGACGCCAAAAAGCTCTTCCCAAAAGAGTTATGGAACAAGCTTCACCTGCAAATCATTTACTTCGGCAGGGAGCATTGCCCAGCAAGAAGCCACAACACATTGTTGTGTCCGATTTGCAGCGTAGTCGGAAAAAAAGAAAAGTGAAAGCGACAAGCGCTCCTTCATTTTCTCTTTAATTCAACACCATTTCAACCTGCCCCAAATACTCGTTTTTTCGCACACTCAGTGCTTTTGAGTAATTCAAGATGTTGTTGATGGTGGATTGCCTCGGCTTGCAATCATCACTGTATTTCCCAAATAAAAGGGCTTGCAGCGCTTTTTCCTCTTGTTGAATTTCCTGAAATTGATTGAGAGTAGTAATTTTATTCATACGCATTTAATTTTTTGTTTTTCAATGAAGTTAACGCCCTTTTTTTTAAATTATTATTCATAATGAAATATTTTTTGATTTCTTTTGTAAAAACCCAAAGCTTTCTTGCACAAGTAACGTAGAAAGTCATATTTATTTTTCGAATAGTTAACTTTGTCACTTTCAAACATTTATCTATTTATTTTTTATCAAAAATGAAAAACCACATTTTAGTTTCTCTCTTGACATTTTTAACTGTACTCAATGCCTTTTCCCAAAAAGAACTCAATACCATCGAAGCGGCACACGATGGCGAAATTATTTCTATTGTCATAAAATCAGATGGTAGCACATTTTTAAGTTGTGGAACGGATAAACGAGCCTATTTATGGGATGTAAAAAACGGCAAAAAAATCAAAGTCTTCTCTGGCCACCGAGATGCTGAAGCCGTTACAGCCGTGGCCTACAACGCCAGCGGCCAATTGTTTGCAACTGCTGCAACAGATAAAAAAATCATTGTTTGGGACGCGACCACTTTCCGACCTAAAAAAATCCTGGGCGGCCACGAAGATGCTGTTACATGTGCTGCATTCAATCCATTTTACGATAGAATTGCCAGCGGATCAAAGGACAACACCATTAAAATTTACGATGCGTTAAAAGGCACGGTCATCACTACATTTGAAGACCACACAGACGAAGTAACTGCCCTTGCTTACAGTCCTGACGGATTGCAATTGGCAACCGCTTCTGCTGACAACTCTGTCAAAATCTGGAACGTGGGTGGCAAGGAAATGGAAAAATCAATAGAAGTGCCTAGTGCAAGTGCCGTTGCTTACAGTGCCAACGGGCGCTATCTCGCAGCAGCGGGAAAGAAAATTGTTGCCATTTGGGATACGAAAAACTGGAAGCAAATCGGCACATTGGAAGGTCACGCTAAAAACATTAACTCCGTTTCCTTTAGCCCTGATGTGCAGTATATTGCCACAGCAAGTGAAGACAAAAAGATTATCATTTGGAAAGTAAAAACACAGGAACAAATAAGTGTACTCGAAACGCACGATGACGCTGTTGCTGTAGTAGCCTTCAGCGATAAGGGCGATAAGCTGGTTTCTGGTGCAAAAGACGGGCACATCAAAATTTGGAACGTGAAATCGCTTGAAATCAAAAACAAAAAATTTCCGCAAGGAAATGTTGACCCAAAATTGGTCTGCACAGCCATTAAGCTCAAAGAAGCCAACGGCAATGGCATCATCGAAGATGGCGACAAGCCATCACTCAATTTTTCCATTACCAATGAAGGCGAAAGCAATGCTTACAATCTCGTTGCATACAATACGCTAACGCCCGTGAATGGATTGAGTATAGCAGACGAATATGTGATTGGCAACCTTGTCCCGGACCAAACAAAAGAGGTGAGCATTCCCGTTTCCACCACTGCCGATTTGGAAACGGCTTTCGGCAATTTCGTGGTCAATGTGCTCGAAGCCAATGGCAACACCCCGCAGCCTCTCACTTTTACTTTTCAGGCGAAGGGCGCTTCTACATTAACCTATTTAAAATTATTCGACCCAGAATTCATTTCACCATCAGGCAAAGCCGAATTGGGCGTGCCTATTACCATGAAAATCAAAATTTTAAATACAACTGCCGGAGTAGCATCAAATGTGAAAATTAATTACAAATTCCCCGTAAGGGTGATGGCTTCTGACAAACTTTCCGAAACCATCGATATGATTCAGCCAGGTGAAACCAAACAAATAAGCGTTGAATTTTATGCCGATAAATCGTATGCAGAGTCCGAAATAAAAATAGAGCTTGAATTGGAAGGCGATGCGGCTTCAAATGCCAATGAGTTGGGATTGGTTTTAAAAGTAAATGAAGAATTGCCTATGCAGGCAACCGATTTTCAAGAAGTAGCAGTCAGCACTACCACTTCAACTGACCAACCGCTTTATCGGGGCAGTGGCGACCCGCTGAAAGGACTGAATGTAGCCAAGGCAAAAGACATGCAAATCGGAGATTACTATGCATTGATCATCGGAATAGACAAATATTCAGGTAATTGGAATCCATTGGTAAACGCGGTAAATGATGCCAGAGCCGTTGAATCTCTGCTGAAAGAGAAATACAAATTTGAGCATTTTCGGGTTTTGCACGATGCACAGGCAACACGTGAAAAAATCATCGAAGAAATGGAATGGCTGGTGGAAAATGTAAAAGAAAAAGACAACCTTTTCATCTATTATTCCGGGCATGGAGAATACAAACAGGCGCTTAACAAGGGCTACTGGGTGCCTGTAGATGCCAAAACTGCATCCACTTCAAAATACATTTCGAATTCTGACATCCAGACGTTTTTGGGCGGCATCCGTTCCAAACACACCTTGCTGGTTTCTGATGCGTGTTTCAGTGGAGATATTTTCAGGGGAAACACTATTTCCGTACCCTTCGATGCATCTGACAAATATTACAAAGAAGTGCATAACCTGCTCTCGCGGCAAGCCATCACTTCAGGCGGGCTTGAGCCAGTAATGGATGGAGGGAAAGACGGACATTCAGTCTTTGCCTATTATTTTCTGAAAGCGCTGCGCAGCAATGAAAGCAAATACTTAGATGCAGGACAACTTTTTTCAAAAATCAAAATTCCGGTATAACCGATTGTTACCGGATTCCTGAGTCCACTGCTGCTAACTAACAATACCGTAATAGTAAAGTACAGCGCCCACAGCAAAATAATACCACCTAGGAAAACCTTGCCTCTTCGCACAAGCATATAACAGCCGATGAAAATGAGTGCAGCCATACCGAGTACTTTGCCAGCTATTTCACTTTGTTGGTTGATCAAATTATTAATAAATGCAATTG
>NVWW01000018.1 GCA_002746335.1 Flavobacteriales bacterium
TGTGTTTGAGCGTTTAATGGAAGTGGCAAAGCACTGTACGTTAGGGCAGATTACCGAAACCCTCTTTGAAGTGGGCGGGCAGTATAGAAGGAATATGTAGACAAATCAGTGTAAGGTCATAGGCATCAAGCAATAATCAACTGTCTTTGTTTTATGGTCACTATTACGAGATAAATCACTAAATTTGAGCCATGAAGCATAGAATTGTTATGCTGTTGATTGCATCGTTAACTGCCACCTATCAACCACTGTTTTCCCAAACAACATGGACAGGGTCAACTGATACGGATTGGCACAAGGACTGCAATTGGAATACAAATACCATTCCCACGTGTGCGGATGACGTAATAATTCCTGATCTAGCAAATGATCCTGATATTACGGGTATCGCCCATTGTCGTACCATTGAAATTCAGGGTGCTGCAATATTAGACCTCAACAGTTCTGGTGGAGGGAGGTTGGATGTGGGTCAGGTTGGTGGATGCTCAGGGGTTCCTACAGATAATGGTGGATGTTCCATTTCCGGTTGCGCCTGGGATGGAGATGGCAGCCTGTTTGTCTATAGCGCATTCGGCTCTCCTTGCATTTGTATCCCCACTTGCAGCGACCAAACTATATGTAAGATCTGGACTAATAATACAAATTTTGATATTACCGTAAATCTTCCTGCTATAGGATGTGCTTCCTGGGGTGGTGGATCTACAAAAGTGATTACGGCACTAGGTAGCCTAAATATTTGTCTCGCGTCAACGGGCTGCTGTCCGCCAAATGGTACATTTGGGGGTACCTGGACCTCTACAGATGGCTGCAGTGGTGCATTTTCAGTGGAGGTGATCAATCTCTTGTAGCATTGGGAATGCCAAATGCCATACACTGCTGAAGGACTAAGTCTTCACACCCTCTAACACCTAAATGTCACAGCCGCGGCAAGCACAGACCCCCATACTTCTCTATCCTTCGCGTTTTCAATTGTAATTTTACAAAATTGTTGCAAGCAGTCGTAACCCGAAAAAGTGCTCATGAAGCATCTCTGATTATTGATTTTGAATCCACAGCTTGGGATCTGACACATTAGGCCTAAGGCCACAGGCATCAGGAAACAGCCAACTGACGCCTTCCTACTCCACCGGTACCTGCCTCAAGTCACCGTTGGGCGTTATCAGCATGTAAGTGCCCTTTTTCTTCTCCGGCTCGGGTAGGGTGTACTTCACCTGCAGTGTATATACGTACTGCACTACTGGTTGTAAGATGTCCGGGTTAATGATGATATCAAACTCGTTGTAGGGAATTTGGTCGTAAGCCACTGTTTTCGGCTTCCTTATTTTGGTTATCGTTTTGTTTTTTACAGCCTCGATGCTCTGTGTTACAAAAGCATCATAGTTCGAATACTGCGTTTCGGGGTAGATGGCTCGCGATGATTCCCGCACTATATGGTACTCATCCGTCAGGTTAGAATTTAGTTTTTTGAACGATGCGAGCTTCTTGTTCAGGTAGTCCACCGACTGCTCCCGCAGCGTGTCGTACATGGCTTGGGCGTTTTTCACAAAAAAATCGAGCTTCACCAAGTCGTAGATTTCGTTTTTGGCGGCCAGCGTTACCAACTCGTCCACGATGTTGATGTCATCAAAGGCAATGTGGATATTCTTCTGCATTTCAAAGCCCGTGGGCACTTCATTGTAGGTTTTGCTGAAGAGTTTCTTTTCCATTTCAAACTCAAAGGTAGGGATGAGGTAAATCATATCAATATACACCTGGCCGCCCTTAATGCCCATTTGCTCCAGCCCTGCCGTGAACCCATTTATCCTTGTGTTCAGCAGATCATCCGTCTCCACTGCGGTTTTGCCTATCTGCGTGAGGTTAAACACCACCAAAAAGCGGTCGGCCCGAGCATTAAACAAGCTGCGCACTTCAAACAGCATCTCGTTGTCTTTGGTGTAGTAACGAAGGCCGCTCACTTGCTGTTGGGCATAAGTCTGTGTATTGTAGATCTTATCATGCTCAAATTCACCGAGTTGGATCCGGTAGGCATTGCTTGAGCTGCTTTTAAAACTTCTTTGATTGTCATTGTGTTGGGCGAAACCAAAATGGACCGTACAGGTAAGTAGCGCGATACAGGCCAGGGTAGTGTGGTTTTTCATGGTAGCTGGATTTTAAGCGCCAAATGTAAGGGTTTTTTTGAGTGCAGCCATTGGCTTCAGTGTTCTCACTTGTGCCTGATTGATAGTTAAGTAGCCAGTATCCGGTTTGGTGTAGCAGGTTTTTTTTGGTGAAACTGCCACTTTGTCTCGATTTCGAAGTTGCACGGTCTTTGAGCAAATAAAAACATGTGCAATCCATTAAAATATTATTGGCACTCATCCGTCTACTATACCAAATGACAGAAGCTGTATCCATAGAAATGATTGCACATCAGGATGCGCATATGGAGCAAATCTTCAAGCGAGAGGGGATGCGATTGCGCAATTTCATTCGTTCGCGTGTGCCTACTAAGGAAATAGCCGAGGACATCCTACAAGATGTCTTCTATCAATTGGTGGAAACGTACCGCCTTGTGAAACCGGTGGAACACGCGAGTGCCTGGCTCTTCACCGTGGCGAGAAACAAGATCACCGATCTGCTTCGTAAGAAAAAAGCGGAGCCGGCCAGCAACAACATAGTGGTGGATGAAGATCAGAAGCTAAGCATTATTGATATGTTACCGGCAACAGATGCTGGGCCGGAAGCCGAATTCGCCCGGAGCGTGTTATTGGAGGAACTGGAGGAAGCTTTGGCGGAGCTTCCCAAGAACCAGCGTTCGGTTTTCATTGCCCATGAGTTGGAAGGCAAGAGTTTCAATGAACTGAGTAATGAGAGCGGATTAACTGTAAATACGCTGCTCTCACGAAAGCGCTACGCGGTCGTGCATTTGAGGAAGCGCCTCCGTCAGATATATGATGAATTTATTAACAACTAAAAACCAAAAAAGATGAAAAAGAACTGGATATTTAAAGGGATCAAATTTACGATGTTTGGAGTAGGGGCCGTTGCCTTGTTCGCGTGGCTGGTGATGAGTCTGTGGAACTGGCTATTGCCAGCTATTGCAGGGTTTTCTGCCATTACGTTCTGGCAGGCACTTGGATTATTGGTGCTGTGCAAATTATTATTTGGAGGCTTCTTCAGGCGAAGGTACTATGGCTGGGGCTGGAGGCACCGCATGAGAGCCAAATGGGCAGGTATGACGGAAGAGGAACGGGAAAAATTCAGGCATGGCATGCACCGTTGTTGTGGCTGGAAAGCTCATCGACAGGAAGCGACACCCGAGGGGTGATCTGTCGCAATACCGATATTGGTCAAGCAACCTCCTGAATAGTCAATTCTTTTTTCCGGAATATCACGGAACTTCCAACTTCTTGGTCAATTAACAACTCGCCAATAGGGGAGGCCATGGATATGCAGTAATAGTCTTCGTTATCTATGACTAATTTACCATGGCCAATGCTTATAAAGTAGTTTTCCTGGTCAGTAATGATCAGGCTGCCCAGCTCCACTTTGTTGCGTATTTGTTGGATGTCTATTTGAGCCAGTTTTTCCTTTAAACTTACTGCTTTGCTTAGTTGCACTCCAAGTCTTTCTATTTCGAGTTGTATCATGGCTCTGCCAGTTTCGTGCTTATCTCCCGCTGTACTCTTTGTTTCGTTATTCCTTGACTCGTTAGCTGCCTGTAGTTCTTTTTGTGCTATTTCCACTTTGCTATCTACAATCTTCAACAATTGCTCGTAGATCATTTCCTTTATTGCCTTCCAGTCTGTCATGGTTTTCTTTTGAAGCTAAGATATGTTTGTGAAGCGTGTAATTAACCGTTCATGGCTTTTTGGTTTGTCATTGATGAGAATAGCTATCTTCTTTATCATACGTTGCCAAATCTATCAAATTATGACACATTTATGTTTGAATTAGGTTATTAAAAATAAGTTGTCTACTTTTGCAGCTCAATTCAAACAATTATTATGGAAGGAACAGTAAAATTCTTTGCGGACCAAAAAGGTTTTGGCTTCATCACTCCTGATGATGGCAGCAAAGACGTATTCGTTCATGGCTCAGCCTGTGCGCAACCAATTACCGAAGGTGACAATGTTAGCTTCGAAGTGGAAGAAAGCGACCGTGGCCCCAAAGCTATGAATGTTCAAATCAAGTAGTATCCACTTTTTATAGGGATTCTGTGTAGGCGGTTTAACCGTCCTTGGTGAGTTGTGTCTCTTGCTAATTACTGCTGTTGATTGCAGAATTAGTGAAAAATCAACTTGGATGGTGTCGTGTGCCCGTAATTCTGACAGGAATGGCTGCTATTGAGTAACAGATTTCAAGTCTGCTGCGGTAGTTGTTGTGGAGGAGTATAG
The DNA here is from genome assembly GCA_002746335.1 of Flavobacteriales bacterium. GTDB lineage: Bacteria > Bacteroidota > Bacteroidia > Flavobacteriales_H. The sequence goes on from NVWW01000018.1 coordinate 4,377, forward strand.
GTATCGACTACTTCTTTGCGCTTTTGGATCGCTGAGGTGGAGTGTATTCGAATGCATCCTCTTTAGTGATAGGCGTGAAGTGATCCGCTTCTTCCTTTAGTATAGCGGCAGTTGTCTGTTCAACGGCAGCGATCTCAACGCGTACTCCTCTTGATTTCAGGTACCTCACCAGTTCTACATAATCAGAATCACCGGATAGAATGATAATGGTGTCCACTTTCTGTGCTACCTGGGTAGCAAATATGGTGAGTGGAATATCAGCCGATTTGTGGCAGGGAATCACACTTCCGTGAAAGTTTTCATGCAGTCGATCTGATAACTTGGTACTGATCTGTTTTCCTTCCCGGAAATACACCAAGCGGTTTAATGCACGGTTGTGCAGAAGTTTTGGTACAAGTGTATCGAAATTCGCAAGCACATTCTTTTTCAGCAGGTCTTGTAGACTCCGCTCAATGTTGTTGCCATCGATGAGAATGGCTACGTTCTGGTCAATTTTTATCATATTGCTGGCAAATGTAACCAATTGTGTCGTGCTGCGGCAGGAAGGGTTCGTTGTTGAGCACGTTTCGTACTTGAACTTTGTTCCTGATTAGCCCGATAATATCATTCGTAAGGTTATAAAATCATCTTCTCGCTGTATAAAACAACAATCAAAAATGGTATGCTTTTTGCTAAAGCCTCTCAAAATTACTTAACCAGAAAAATATGGAAACAAAATATAAAGCAGTATTTGCAGCAATGCTAAGTGTTGGTTTTTGCTTAATCGCAATCGCACAGCAGCAAGAACCCCAGGCAACTGACGGCAAGCAGCAGTTTTACGATCCTATACAACAATCCTATGCGCGTGGCAACGACTTAGAACTGCTGATGGGGTTTAACATCGATAAAAAGTTTTCGAAAAAGTTTGAGGCAGGACTGAATTATCAAACGCGCCTGAATAATGTCATGTCCAGTTTTAAGGCGGCTCTTGTGGAAGGTAGCTTACAATACAATTTGAACAAGTTTGTTTCCTTTAAAACAGCTTTTAGGCAGGCCTGGGTTGCCGAAACCGATTTTCACGGCTGGTATAGCGGCACGGGCACCCGACAACGTATTCTTTTTGCTACTTACTTGAAATGGAAGAAAAAGGATTTTCCGCTGCGTCTTCAAGGTCGCCTGCGCATAGAGAATGAATGGGCCTCCAGCAATGGGTACGTTACATCATACACCTTCTTACGACCGAGGTTGAATATTGAGTACAATGTGTGCAAGTTGGTTGATCCGTATGTTTCAGTCGAGCCATTCTTCAACATGCGTGCAGCAAATTCATTGGGCCTGATGCGCTTTGAGGCTGGCCTGCAGTGGCGAGTGGGCAAAGTGGCCGGGCTCAATACTTTTTATAGGCTGGAAGCTGTGAACGATTTCTACAAGAGCAAAATCCATGTAATGGGTTTGGTGTGGGACTTTAAGTTCAAATAATTCTGCTGAGCTGCTTACTTTTTCTATCTATATTCAGTTAACAACCAAAACAAAATGAGAATATTGGTTATTGCATTTCTATTAATGAGCTCTGCTGCTTTTGCACAAAAAGTAGCAGAAACAAAAAAAGAAAAAGCAAACTTGCCTGCCGATAGGCATGGAACACAAGTTGTGGAAGTATCTTGCGGCTTGTGCAATTTCGACATGCAGAGTGGGGGCTGTGATCTTGCAGTTAAAATAGATGGAAAGGCCTATTATGTAGACGGCACTAAAATTGACGACCACGGTGATGCACACTCAGAACATGGGTTCTGCAATGCTGTGAGAAAAGCAGAAGTAACGGGCGAAGTGGTTGACGGACGGTTTCAAGCAACGAGCTTTGAGTTGCTGCCTGTATCAGAAGAGAAGAAGTAATTCCAATCATTTGGCTGCCTGCACGGACAGAAATTTCTGATAGATATTTGGTTATTCAGGCATTATTTTTATATTTGCCGCCCAATTAAACTTTAAACAATTATTATGGCAACCGGTACAGTAAAATTTTTCAACGACCAGAAAGGATTCGGCTTCATCACTCCTGATGAAGGCGGTAAAGACGTTTTTGTTCACAAGACAGGCAGCAACACCTCACTATGGGAAGGTGATAAGGTTACTTATGAAATTGAGGAGACTCCCAGAGGCCTCAATGCTGTGAACGTTCAGAAGCAGTAAGTCCCTTTTTCTTTCGCGTTTACCCTATTGCCCTGCTGTTTATACAGCAGGATACGGGTTATTTATATGCAGTTTAATTCCAATCTGCTTTTGCTTTGGTTCTAAAGTGCCATCCATTGCTGTTGTATTCTAACCAGTAGAATGTGTCATCATGTATTCCAAATGGATAAATATCAGCTCCTGATTCTGATAGCGGCATCAATGAGTTTTTAGGTGTTTTCGGACCTGCAATAGCTCCGTTTACAGATAAAACAAAAAATCCCAAACTAGCAAGGACCAAAGAGGTTCCAAGGGTAACAGCCAAGAACCTTTTGGAAAAAGCATCAAGTGTTTTCATAATTGAAAGGTTTTAGTTTAAACGAACGTAATATATTTTTCTCCTTTTATTTGTTATCAATGATTTTTTCTTACGTTTGCCGCTCAATTATTAACTTTTATTTTTTATTATTATGAACGGTACAGTAAAATTTTTCAATGACGAAAAAGGATGGGGATTCATCTCCCCTGAAGATGGTAGCAAAGACATTTTTGTTCACCACTCATCTTGCAGTCAACCACTGAATGACGGGGACAATGTTACCTTTGAAGTAGAGGATAGCGACCGCGGCCCCAAGGCAGTGAACGTTCAGGTGCAGCAATAATTTTCCCAACCTATTTTGAATAATCCCGAGTGGGGTCGTATTTGGCCTTGTCTCTGTGATATTTGTGTCAAGCAGTGAAAATTTGTAGTCGTCACTCCTGATCGCAATTGTTTCCTATAAATGTGCCCAGCAATAGGTAAAGTGAAATTGCAATTTTTTCAAGGGTTTGAGATTTGTTGTTGGCAAAAACCAAATTTGTGGCTAAGGAGAAAACTTGTGCCGCTTCGGTTCTATCCCCCGAAGTCGTCAAATGACACGTTTTCATCGGGCACGCCCCAGTCATCGCACATTTTGAGCACGGCAGCATTCATCATTGGGGGGCCGCAGAAATAGAACTCGATGTCTTCGGGTGTTTCGTGATCGTTGAGGTAGTAGTCAATGAAGCATTGGTGCACAAATCCGACAAAGCCATCACCATCATCATCAATGCCTTTTTTTACCACCCAATTATCTTCGGGCATGGGTTCGGAAAGCGCCACATGAAATTTGAAATTCGGAAATTCTTTTTCAACATTCTGGAAATGGTCAAGGTAAAATAATTCCCTTTTCGAGCGGCCGCCATACCAATACGTCACTTTTCTTCCCGTTTTCAATGTGTGAAATAGGTGGAAAATGTGAGAGCGCAACGGAGCCATTCCTGCGCCACCACCAATATACACCATTTCGGAATTAGTATCWTTRATAAAGAATTCTCCGTAAGGTCCTGAAATGGTTATTTTATCGCCCGGTTTCAGCGAGAAAACATAAGAAGTACAAATACCGGGATTCACGTCCATCCACCCGTTTTGTGCTCGGTCCCATGGAGGGGTGGCAATCCTGATATTCAGCATCACGATGTTGCCTTCTGCAGGATGGTTGGCCATTGAATAAGCCCTGAAAATCGGCTCGTCATTCTTCATTTTAAGGCCCCACAAGCCAAATTTGTCCCATTCAGTTTTGAAATCCATAGGATCTCTGCCGTGCATCTCCACTAAGTCGGGGTGAGCTGTAATGTCAACATCTTTAAAATCAATTTCAGTTTTAGGTACATCGATCTGAATATAGCCCCCTGATTCAAAATCAAGCGTTTCGCCTTCGGGTAATTTCACTATAAACTCTTTGATGAATGAAGCGACATTGTAATTGGATACCACTTCGCATTCCCATTTTTTGATACCGAAAACTTCTTCAGGCACCTGGATGTCCATGTCTTCTTTTACCTTTACCTGGCAGCCTAGTCGCCATTGGTTTTGCACTTCGCTCCTTGTGAAATAGGGTTCTTCTGTAGGAAGGATTTCCCCACCGCCACTCATTATCTGGCATTTGCACATGGAGCAAGYGCCGCCACCACCGCAAGCGGAAGGAAGAWATATTTTTYCGTTACCCAAAGTAGTCAAYAGCGTGCTTCCCGCTTCCACTTCGATGGTTTTTTCACCATTGATGATGATTTTCACCTTGCCAGATGGCGATAATTTCGCTTTTGCGAACAAGATTAACGACACCAAAAGCAGGGTGAAGGTGAGAAATGCGATGATGCTGGCTATGATAGTTGTTACAAGCACTAGTTACAGTTCAATTCCCATAAAACTCATAAAGGCAATTCCCATTAAACCTGTAATGAGAAATGTAATGCCCAAGCCGCGCATGGGCGCAGGAACATTTGAGTACCTAATTTTTTCGCGGATAGCGGCAATGGCTACAATCGCCAAAAACCAGCCAACGCCCGAGCCTAACCCAAATGAAGTTGCCTCTGCAATGTTTGAGTATTGCCTTTCCTGCATGAAAAGTGCACCCCCTAGAATTGAGCAATTTACTGCAATGAGTGGCAGGAAAATTCCTAACGCCCCGTAAAGCGCTGGCGAGAATTTTTCCACAATCATTTCCACTAATTGCACGATGGCGGCAATCACCGCAATGAACATGATAAAGCCCAAAAAGCTGAGGTCAATAGTGGCTAAATCAGCGGAAAGCCATTCCAAAGCGCCTTCGGCCAACACATAATTTTCAAGCAAGTAATTGATGGGAACAGTGACTCCCAACACAAATATCACTGCAAARCCMAGCCCCACRCCTGTTTTYACRGTTTTGGAAACCGCCAGRTAAGAGCACATCCCYAAAAAATAGGCGAAAATCATATTGTCGATGAAGATGCCTTTGACGAATATGTTGACGRTTTCCTGCATTAATGTTCTTCTATTAATTTCTTGTTTCTGCTTCTTTGAACCCAAATAATGATGGCCACTGTAATCAATGCCATAGGGGGGAGTATCATCAAGTTGTTGTTCATGTAACCGATGGAGTACAAGCCAGTCAATTCAGAAGCGTTGCCAAATAATTCAACACCGTAAAATTTGCCCGAGCCAAGAATTTCGCGGAATACAGAAACAATAATCAAAATCAAACCGTAGCCCATRGCGTTTCCGATTCCATCGAGAAACGAAGGCCATACTTTGTTGCCGAGTGCAAATGCTTCAAGCCGTCCCATGATAATACAGTTGGTAATAATCAGTCCAACGAAGACCGAAAGGGCTTTGCTCACATCATAAACGAATGCTTTTAGCACTTGGTCAACCAAAATCACCAATGCTGCCACCACTACTAATTGAACAATGATTCGGATTCGGTTGGGTATGGTATTTCTGAGCAATGAAATAATTACATTTCCACATACCATAACCGCCATTACCGAAACTGCCATTACTACTGCTTGTTTCACCTGTACGGTAATCGCAAGGGCAGAACAAATGCCCAACACCTGCACGGTGATGGGATTAGAGTCGTCCATTGGGTCACTGAGCAGCAGCTTGTTCTTTTTCGAGAACAAGGGCTCTTTTGGCTCTTTAACCGTTACGGATTTTTGTACTCCTTCTATAACTGCTGTTTTTTCAGCCATTTTTTTGTTTTTCAAAATAGCGAACGTAAATGTTTAGAGTTCGCTGTAGCATTTCGCTTACACCGTTGCTGGTGATTGTTCCTCCTGTGATGGCATCCACACCGTGTGGATAATCAGCAGGCGCACCGCCTTTCATCACTTTTATTGATACAAATTTACCGTTTTCATCTAATATTCTCTCGCCTTTGAATTGAGCTTCAAACAGCGGCTCTTTAATTTCTGCCCCGAGGCCTGGGGTTTCTGTTTTGTGGTCGAAGGAGGCACCAAAACAGGTTTTGTAGTCATCTTCCAATGCGAGGTAGCCCCAAAGAGGCCCCCAAAGCCCTGTTCCTACCATCGGAATTACGTAATATGATTTGCCGTCTTTTTCACAAATAAAAAGTGGGTAGTTGACATCGGCTTTCGTGAGTTCTTCAACTTGTTTTTCTTTATTGCCTTTGTATTGATTGAGGATTTTTTTTACTATGTTTTTGTATTCTTTTTTCACATCAATGTTAAAGGGATCTGATTTATCATTCTCATCAATTTTTCCCGAAAATTCGCCAATCACTTCTCCGGTGTAATTCAACACAAGCCTTTTTGTAATGAATTTTTCGAAAAGCGGAGGCGCATCACCCATGTCGTCATCTTCAGTCATTACTGCCACCGAAGTGAGAATATCCTTCATTTTTTCCTGTGATTGGTTGGCTTTTTGGAACGGTTTGAGCGACACAGCAGCCAACGAAAGCAATGTAGCCACTACCAACACCATGATGATAGAGAAGCCGAATGTAAAAGCGTTTCCTTCTTTATTAAATGCCATATTATGCAGTTGCTGGTACTCTTTTTAACCTACGGTTGATATTTGCCTGAATAACATAGTGATCAATCAATGGCGCCATCACGTTCATGAACAAAATGGCCATCATTACTCCTTCAGGATATGCGGGGTTGAATACGCGAATCATAATGGCAAAAAACCCACAGAAAAATCCGTAAATCCACTTGCCCGTATTGGTTTGTGTTGCCGAAACAGGATCGGTGGCCATGAACACCATACCGAACATGAAGCCTCCAAGCATTAGTTGATGCAACGGATCTACTTCCATAAACATGTTATACCCCCAAACATTGAATAACCATGCCATTGCGTAGCCTCCAACGAACATAGAAAGCATAATGCGCCAACTGCCGATGCCTGTAATCAAAAGTAGTGCAGCACCCAGCAGGCAGCAAAATGCGGAAGTTTCTCCAATAGAGCCGGGAATGAATCCCCAAAAAGAATTAGACAAACTATACATTCCGCCATCTGCGATTGTTCCCCAGATTTCAGTGGCACGCTCTGCTCCTTTATCTAGTTTCACCAACTCAGCCAAGTTGCCCATAGGGGTAGCGCCTGTTACAGCATMCACCGTTCCACTGAACAGTTCATCTGCATGCCACACTTTTTCGCCAGACATTAAAGTTGGATAAGCAAAAAACAAAAACGCACGTGCTGTTAAAGCAGGATTCAGGATGTTCATTCCTGTTCCACCAAATACTTCTTTGCCGATAATTACTGCAAATACCGTAGCGACAGCTACCATCCAAAGCGGAATATCTGCAGGGACAATAAGCGGAATGAGCATTCCTGAGACAAGAAAACCTTCATTGATTTGATGTTTTTTGATGACACAGAAAGCAAACTCAACACCTAATCCCACCCCGTATGAAACCACGATTATGGGCAGTACTTTTAGTAATCCGAAAAGAAATTTTTCCCACAATCCTTCATTCAATCCCATCATTTCACCTATTGCAAAATAATGGTGGTGGCCGGTATTCCACATGCCGAAAAGTAGGCAGGGAAGCAGAGCAATTACCACAGTAATCATGGTGCGCTTGAGGTCAACACCATCGCGGATGTGCGAGCCACTATGAGCTGTGTGACCAGGCACAAAAAGAAAAGTTTCAAACCCATCATAAACGGGATATAGCTTTTCCAGTTTTCCGCCTTCTTCAAAGAGCGGCTTGATCTTTTCGAGTTGTTTGTAAAGAAACTTCAATTCTTGATTTTTCTATATTTTCTTATCCGCATTCTGTTTGCACCAAATCCAGCCCTTCTCTCACAATTTGCTGCACGTTGATTTTGGAAGTGCATGCATATTCGCATAGCGCAAAATCTTCGGGCGCGACTTCGTAAATCCCAAGATTTTCCATCAACTCAACATCTTCGACAATCATCGCTTTTAACAAATGAACAGGATAGATGTCCATTGGAAAAACTTTTTCGTATTGGCCTGTTAATACAAAAGCGCGTTCCTCTCCATGCATACCTGTATTTAATGCGTAACTCTTGTTGGGCATTAGCCAACTGAAAAAGGTGCGCGACATGCTGAATTTATCGAATCCGGGTGACAACCAGCCCATAAACTCTGGTTCATCGCCTTCGGGGATAACAGTGATTTGGTCGTCATAAAATCCCAGATATCCTTCGGAAGAAATTTTTGTGCCCGTGAGTACATTGCCGCAAATGATGCGATTATTTCCTTCATTCACATTTYCTGCCAAAATGTTTTTYGTACAAGCKCCCCAAAYCGTTTTGAAATATTTGGGTTTTTCAGTTTCCGAACCGCATAATGTCAAAACTCTTGTAGCATCTAACKTYCCATTTTTGAATAAAGCGCCAATRGTAAGTACATTCTGTGGGTCAAGATACCATATTTTTTCGCCTTTGTTTAACGGGTCAATATGATGGATTTGCACACCTACATTTCCTGATGGGTGAGGTCCTGAAATCTCRTTGATTTGCGCATTTTTAGAATTCGTGAATACGCCCGATGACTTCAAGTCGGCATGTACATTCAAGTGAACAGCGCCTTCTGTGAGTTTAGCAACGGCATCCARGCCGAGTTGAAATAACTCTCCGTGTCCGTGCAAAATGAAATCATTGTCGGGTGCGAGCGGTGCGGAATTAAAAGCAGAAATGAAAATGCTTTTGGGCATGTCATCTGGATTAGCTACAACCGAATACGGACGCTGACGAATGAACGGCCAAATGCCGCTTTCGAGCAATTTTTCAATAATTTGCTCGCGAGATAAGTCATTGGGGTTAGCTGCACCAAAATCTTCATAGCGGATTTCTTTGTCAGCCAAAATTTTTACTCCGAGAATACGTCTTTTTTCACCCCTGTTGATTTCAACGATTTCACCGCTTACAGGTGAAGTATATTTAATTTTTTCGCGGTGTTTGTCAAAAAAAAGTATGGTTCCGGCTTTTACTTCAGCGCCTTCTTTCACGAGCATTTTTGGCGTAAGACCATGAAAATCAGATGGTTTAATGGTGAATATCTCGGGAGATTCAGCATTCACCAGAACCTTTTCGGCTTCGCCTACTAATTTGATATTTACTCCTTTGCGGATTTTGATGTGCTTCGACATTGGCGATGACTCACAATTTCAGAGGGCAAATTTAACAAATGTGTAATTCCACCAATTTTTTTTAACATAATTTTAGATGAAGAGGGGAATTTCTCCAATGGCGATTCGTTTCTGGCTTATCTTTGCTCTTTCAGTTATGAGAAAAATCTTTTCTTCTTTATTATTATTGATAAGTTCTTTTGTTGTTTCGGCTCAACAAGAGGATTATTACCAAAAACACCATCTCCGCTATGAAAATTATACTTACCTAAATACCTTAAAAACCGTATTGCTGCATTTGGAAGGCAATCCAATTTCCAAGCCCATCATTCGGTTGGGTAGCAATGATCAACTGAAACTCAGTTTTGACGACCTCGATCTCATCGTGAAGGATTTCAATTACACTTTTGTACATTGCAATGTCGACTGGCAACCAAGCGAGCTCATAGTTTCCGAATACATCGAAGGCGTACAGGAGGATTTCATTACCGATTATAAGTATTCATCCAATGCTTTGCAGCAGTATGTGCATTACAACTTGATTTTTCCCACAGTTGATATGAAACCTGTCCGTTCGGGAAACTACATTATTATGGTTTATGAAGATGGTGACAGGGAAAACTTGATATTGACGAAGCGCTTTATGGTTTTAGAAGACAAGGTAAAAATCAAAGCGCGCATTAACCGTGCAACTGTTGACCGCTCCTACAAACAGGAAGTGGATTTTTCTATTTTTTACAATGAAAATTACGAATTGACAAATCCTTATCACGATTTAAGGGTAGTTGTGCAACAAAACGGGCGCTGGGACAATGCAGTAACTACCTTGCAACCGCTTTTTGTAAAAAACAATGAGTTGGAATACGACTATGATGACGAAAACGTATTTCCAGGGGGCAATGAATACCGCTATTTTGATACCAAGTCCCTGCGTGTCAAAAGCGAAAACGTGGTCGATATTGTTTTTCAAGATTCGGTGAGGCATATTTATTTGCTTCCCGATAAAAAGCGCTCTTTTTTAGTCTATAACTTTTGGGGAGATATTAACGGAAAGTATGTGGTGAGAGCATCACTGGCATTTGACAATGAAACAGATGCCGATTACACACCAGTTCATTTCAAATTGCCGTATCATGAAAATATTCCGAAAGGGAATTTGTATATCTTCGGGCAACTGTGTGATTGGCAGTTTAAGAAGGAATGCAAAATGCACTACAACCATGAAAAATTGCGATATGAAAACACGCTGTTGCTCAAGCAGGGTTATTATAATTATGAATATGTTTTTTTGAAAGATGGAAAAACAATAGGAGACAATACGTTGATTGAGGGCTCACATTGGGAAACAGAAAATGATTACACAATTTATGTATACCACCGTTCGCTGGGTGATAATTACGACCGATTGGTGGGAATGGGGACATTCAGTTCATCGGCTAAAATTATTGATAGGTAATTATTAGGTCGTCTTATTTCAAATTACTATTATTGTATCATGAATTTGAAGTTTAAATCTTGGATTATCATCCCTGGGCTATAATTTTTACCAAGCTATATTCCGTTAGGCTCAATTTCCCATTTTTATCCTTGAACTTCAGATAATTCAAATGCCCATAGGCACTCCATTTCACGAACGTACTTCAAATCTCTGCACGAGCATGCGCTGGAAAGAGTGGTCAGGCTATTATGCAGTTTGTTCATATAATTCCCTACATGAGCCAGAGTATTTTGCATTCCGCCACTCGGCAGGGCTATTGGATGTGACACCTCTTTTCAAGTATAGCGTCAAAGGAAAGGACGCAGAGAAGTTCCTTTCTCGGGTGATGGTTAAGAACATTGCCAAGTTGAAGGTTGGACGTGTCAGCTACCTTTGCTGGTGCAACGATGAGGGCAAAGTGGTGGATGATGGAACCTGCATGCGGTTGGATGAAGATGTCTTTTTTGTCACTTCAGCTGATCCTTGTTACTACTGGTTCAAACGATTTACACGTGGGTATGATGTGGAAATTGAGGATGCTACCGATGTAATTTGTGGATTGGCGTTACAAGGGCCAACTTCCCGCGATATTCTGAAACAAGTGATTGACATCGACATGGACACGCTTAAATTCTTTGGTGTTCGAGATGCCAATATTGAAAATATTCCCGTGTACATCTCCCGCACAGGCTATACTGGCGATTTGGGTTACGAAATCTGGACGGAAAACAAAAACGCTCTTCAGCTATGGGACACGCTTATGGGAGCCGGAAGGAACTATGACATTCAGCCTGCCGGTTTGGATGCTCTCGATATTACGCGTGTGGAATCAGGGCTTATATTAAAGGGGGCAGATTACTACAATGCTCAACACGTGTTGATTGAGGATAGGATGTCAACACCTTACGAACTCGGCCTTGGCTGGACGGTCAACCTCGACCGTGTGCCTTTTATGGGTCAAGCCGCATTGAAAAAGGAAAAACAAGAAGGTTCTCTTTGGGCAACCGTTGGGTTGGACATCAACTGGCCAGAACTTGAGGCGATTTACAACAACTATGGTCTGCCGCCAGAAGTTTGCAGTTCTGCATGGCGACAATCTATTCCTATTTATGATTTTGATAATCCAAGAGTTCAAATCGGGTATGCAACGAGTGGTACATGGTCACCAACATTGAAAAAGAACATAGCGCTGGCGACAATTCAAAAGCGTTACGATAAGTCTGGGTCGAAAATCAAATTCGAGGTGACAGTGGAGCACGCCAGACATTTGGTATCAGCAATTGTGAACAAACCGCAGTTCTTTGATCCCGAAAGAAAGAAATCGAATCCCGGATTGGAAAAAGCGAAAACCAATGGCTAAAAAATACGATGTCATAGTAATTGGAGGCGGCCACAACGGCTTGGTTTGCGCAGCTTATCTCGCCAAAGCGGGAAAAAGTGTTTTGGTGTTGGAGAAACGTCATGTGCTGGGTGGAGCAGCAGTTTCAGAGGAAATTTTTCCCGGTTTCATCTTTTCCGTGGCTTCTTATGTTGTGAGCCTGTTTCGCCCGCATATTATTCGGGAATTGGAGCTGGCAAGATTTGGTTATGAGGTTATCCCGATTGACAGTACTTTCACACCTTCGCTTGAGGACCAAGGCCTTGCGCGTTGGGGTGATTGGCACAAGACAAGGCGTGAAGTTTCACGCTACAGCAAGCACGATGCGGAGGTTTACCCTGAGTTCTCCAAAGCAATGACCGCAATCTCCAAGTTCACAAAAGAGGTCATTGACTATCCCGCCCCGGATATTACTTCCTTTCACCCGAGGGAGCTAAAAAACATGAAACGCTTGGGAAAAGAGCTTCGCGGCCTTGGACCAGATATGCTTCACCTGAATACCAAACTGCTCACCATGAGTGCGGTAGACTTTCTCCAAATGTGGTTTGAAAATGAGCGATTGGTTGCGCCAATGTCCGTTAGTGGTATTATAGGAACTTTCCAGGGGGTGCGCTCACCGGGAACGGCTTACGTGCTGCTTCATCATTATATGGGTGAATTGGATGGCGCTTTTCGTTCTTGGGGCTTCTCGAAAGGAGGAACCGGTGGGATAAGCATGGCTTGTGCGCGTTCCGCAGAACATTTTGGTGCGGAAATAAAAACGGAAGCTGGCGTTGCCAACATCATCACCAAAAATGGCAGGGCAATAGGTGTTGCTCTTGAAAATGGTGATGAGTACTACTCAGATACTATTGTTTCCAATGCGGACCCAAAACGTACTTTGCTCGGGATGGTTGGTGAGAACAAGCTTCCTGAGGATTTCGTCCGTGATTTGAATCGATTTAAATTTCGAGGTAGCTCAGGGAAAGTCAACATGGCGCTTGACCGATTGTCTAAGTTCACCTGCCGACCGGATGATGAACTCATCCTGAAGGGTGATATCACCATAGCACCAAGTATTGATTATTTGGAAAAAGCTTATGATGATGCTAAGTATGGTGAATTCTCGAAAAAACCATTCATTGATATTGTAATACCAACATTAACTGACCCATCATTAGCGCCTCCGGGCAAGCACATCATGAGCTGTTTCGTGCAGTATGCACCCTACAATTTGAAGGAAGGACCCGACAAATGGCCGGATAAAAGGGAAGCTTTTGGGGATGCGGTAGTCAATACCATCGAAGAATATGCCCCAGGTTTAAAAGACAGTATATTACATCGGCAAGTATTAACCCCGTGGGACATTGAAAAGAAAATAGGTTTAACCGAAGGGAATATCTTCCAGGGGGAATTATCACTCGAACAACTGTTGTTTCAGCGTCCAGTGGCGGGTTATGCCAAATATACGACTCCGATAAAAAATTTGTGGATGTGCGGTTCGGGAACACATCCCGGTGGAGGAATTATTGGTTCAGGCGGTGAATTGGCGGCTAAGACAATTTTGAAGGAGAAAATGGTATGAATAGGTTCGATGTCATAGTGATTGGCGCTGGCCACAATGGACTTACAACTGCGGCCATGCTTGCAAAAAAGGGCAGGCAAGTTTTGGTGGTTGAAAAACGAGACATTATTGGTGGTATTGCGGCTGGAGAGCAGTTCCAGGCAGGACACCATTCAGTGGGTTTGCTGCATGATACAAGTGGAGTTCGCAATAGCGTGATAAGAGAATTACAACTTGAAAAGTATGGTTTGAAAACTACCGGACAACGCTCGCCTTACGCCTTGCTTTCAAAAAATGGAGAAGGGATAACCATAACTTCCGATGCCCAAGCCACATCTCAACAAATCGCCAAATTTTCGCAAAAAGATGCAGACGCGTATATGGAATACAGCGTATTCATTAACAAGATAAGCCCGTTCATCAACGGTCTAATGAACGAAGTGCCGCCCAACATCACCAATATTACGGATAGGGAACTGCTCAAACTGGCTAAGAAGGGCTGGAGTCTACGCAAGCTGGGCAAGAAAACCATGTTAGAATTCCTTCATGTAGCGCCCATGTGCATCGCGGATTTTCTCAATGAGCGTTTCGAAACTGATTTTATCAAGGCGGGAATTGGTGCTCCTGCCCTTTATGGTGGATTTGTAGGTCCTTGGTCAGCAGGTACGGCGCTGAATCTCCTAATTCGTGAATGTACTGCAAATCAACAGGTTCTTGGCGGGCCTGCGGCATTAGTTACTGCGTTGGAAAAAGCCGCTAAGTCTAACGGTGTAGAAATCAGAACCAATGCGGAGGTTGCACGTATCAAGCTCGACAATGGTAGGGTAGATGGAGTTGAGTTGAAAGGCGGGGAGGTAATTGAAGCATCCAAAGTGGCCACTTCCTGCTCTCCCTTCGAAACTTTCCTGAGCTTGATTGTGCCCAATGAAATTAACTACAAACTTGAGCACGGGATTACTCATTTCCGGGCACGAGGAACTACAGCCAAGGTAAATCTAGCGTTGAGCCAACCTCTCCAATTCAAATGCGACTTTGAAAACATAAAATTTGCGCGTACAGGGAATTCATTCGATGAAATGGAAAAGGCTTTTGATGCCATCAAATACCGCCAGTTTTCTGAGGAACCTATTCTCGATATCCATATTTCAGAAAACACAGCTTCGGTTTTGGTTCATTTTGCACCTTACGATTTGGAAGGTGGATGGAACCCCGAACAAAATGAAAAACTCTACCAGAATGTAATTCGATCGCTTGAGCAATACTGCTCAAATGCCTCAGAAGCCATTACTGGAAAAGAGATTCTTTCACCTCTTGATTTAGAGCAACGATACAACCTTCCCAATGGCAATATCTACCACGGAGAACATGCCATTGACCAATTGATTACCCGTCCTATTCCGTCTTGTATGCAATACCGAACACCCATTCAAGGCCTATACCTCTGCGGCAGTGGCTCTCATCCAGGCGGGGGAATTACCTGTGCTCCAGGCTATTTGGCCGCATCCGTCATCATGAGCTAAAATCAATAATTGACTTCTTCTATTTTTCCATAAAGGAAATTATTGAAAAATATCAGCATTTAGTTGTAACGAAATGCCTTATTTTACGTTGTGTTTGTGAATGCCGGAACTTCTTCAATACCAATTTTTTCATGATATTTGCAACGAACATTGCGTATCAATCAATTCTCTCTTTTAAGATGGTATATCACAGCTTGAAAAATAGCTTTTCAAGGTTGAAAATCATTTTTTCACTATTGTTTGTTTTTGGCCAATTTGTGGTTTTTTCGCAAGAAGGGCTTATAGTTGAAATCACCATCAAAGAAGAAAAGACCAAGCTTGACGGAGTAACTGTTACCGTTTACAAGGGCAGTTCAAAATACGATAGGCAGACCTCACAAAAAGGAAAAGTGAAGTTCGTGTTAGAATTTAATAATGACCTTGTGCTTGAGTTTTCTAAAGGGGGTTACGTATCAAAAAAAGTAGCGGTGAGTACTACGGGCGTACCACAGGAAGAGTGGGGAGAAGAGTGGTTTTATCCCTTTGAAATTTCACTTTTCAAAGAGGTGGAAGGGCTTGATGTTTCGCTGCTGCAAAAGCCTATCGGGAAAATTTCTTTTAGCGAAAAATCGGGTTTTGATTATGATGCAGATTACACACGTTCCATCCAATCGCAATTGTCACGGTTTATGGCTGAACTGGAGCGAAAACGGGTAGAAGAAGCCCAGCGTGCCAGGCAAAAGGAAGCTAAGTACAAAAGCCTGATTTCTTCTGCAGATAGAAAATTTGGCTCTAAGGATTATGAAGGTTCAAAAGCTGCTTACGAGCAGGCATCAAAACTCAAACCAACGGAGCAATATCCAAAAAACAAAATTGCAGAGGCTGATAAGTTAATAGCTGATCAAAAGAAAAAAGAGGTAGGAGAAAAGGCGAAAGAAGAGCAATACAAAGGACTGGTTACATCTGCCGACAAGAAGTTTGCGACTAAAGATTACGAAGGAGCAAAAACCGATTATAAAGCTGCTTTAGGCGTGAAACCCAATGAAAAATATCCTCAAACAAAGATTTCAGAGATAGACAAAATCTTAGGTGCTTTGGCCAACAAAGAATCCGAAGCCAAAGCTAAAGAAGAAAAATACAAATCGCTCATAGCTTCCGCTGATCAGAAATTTGGCTCGAAGAATTATACCGGTGCCAAGGCCGATTACCGGTTGGCATCGCAGGTGAAACCTACTGAGCAATACCCCAAAACAAAAATTTCTGAAATTGATAAAGCTTTATCAGAAATAGCTAAAAACGAATCGGCAGCAAAGGCAAAAGAAGAAAAGTATAAAGGCTTGATAGCTGCTGCTGATAAGAAATTAGGCTCGAAAGATTATCAAGGGGCTAAAGCCGATTACCAATCAGCCTCTCAAGTAAAACCTACTGAAAAGTACCCAAAAACAAAGATTTTAGAAATAGATAAAAAACTTGCTGTTCTGGCAGCAAATGAAGCCGATGCTAAAACCAAAGAAGAAAAGTATAAATCGCTCATTTCTTCGGCAGATAAAAAACTGACTGCAAAGGATTATGAAGGCGCAAAGAGTAGTTACCAATCCGCATCTGCCTTAAAACCCAACGAAAAATATCCAAAACTCAAAATTTCTGAGATAGACAAAATCTTAGGTGCTTTGGCAAGCAAGGAAGCTAAAGAAAAGGCAAAGGAGGAAAAATACAAATCGTTGATTTCTTCCGCTGACCAGAAATTTGCCTCAAAAAATTATACCGGTGCCAAGGCAGATTATCAATCAGCCTCGGGTGTTAAACCATCCGAGCAATATCCCAAAACAAAGATTTCTGAAATTGATAAAACCTTAGCCGAAATAGCAAAGAATGAATCGGCCTCAAAAGCCAAAGAAGAAAAGTATAAAGGTTTTATTTCCTCAGCAGATAAGAAGTTAGGATCGAAAGATTACGAAGGCGCAAAGGCTGACTACCAGGCAGCTTCACAATTGAAAACCGGGGAACAATATCCAAAGGATAAAATTATTGAAATAGATAAAAAACTTGCTGTTTTGGCAGCAAATGAAGCCGATGCTAAAACCAAAGAAGAGCAGTATAAATCGTTCATTGCTTCGGCAGATAAAAAGCTGACCGCAAAGGATTACGAAGGCGCAAAGAGTGGTTACCAATCCGCATCTGTCTTAAAACCCAACGAAAAATATCCGAAACTCAAAATTTCTGAGATAGACAAAATCTTAGGTGCTTTGGCTAGCAAAGAAGCTAAAGAAAGGGCAAAAGAGGAAAAATACAAATCGTTGATTTCTTCCGCTGACCAAAAATTTGGCTCGAAGAATTATACTGGTGCCATGGCCGATTACCGGTTGGCATCGCAGGTGAAACCTACTGAGCAATATCCAAAAACAAAAATTTCTGAAATTGATAAAGCTTTAGCAGAAATAGCTAAAAACGAATCTGTAGCCAAAGTCAAAGAAGAAAAATATCAAAACTTGATCGTCTCTGCTGACAGAAAATTCAAATCAAAAGAATTTACCGGAGCAAAATCAGATTATGAATCCGCACTCGAAGTAAAACCATCGGAGCAATATCCCAAAACCAAAATTGCAGAAATTGACAAAATCATTGCCAATAACGAAGCTGAGCGTAAAAAGGCAGAAGCAGAGGCACGAAAAAAAGCAGAAGAAAAAAAGGCACGTGAAGAAAAGTACAACAATCTGATTACTACTGCCAACCAAAAGTTTGATTCGAAAGATTATGAAGGTGCAAAGTCGGGTTATCAATCTGCCTTACAGTTGAAATCCAATGAAAAATACCCAGCAGAAAAAATAGCAAAAATTGATGGTATTTTGGCTGATGCGAAAAAGCGTGAGGCCGCTCAAAGAACCAAAGAGGAAAAATACAACAGCCTGATTTCATCTGCTGACCAAAAGTTCAATTCCAAAGATTACGGAGGATCAAAAAAGGATTATCAAGCCGCTTTGGGTGTTAAGCCGGGCTCAAAATATCCGCAGGACAAACTACAAGAAATCATTGAAATTCTTACTGCAAAACAAAAAGCACTGGAAAAGCGACAGGCTATTGAAAAGCAATATAAAGCCCTCATTTTATCAGCAGATAAAAAATTTACAGATAAAGATTATGATGCCGCAAAAGCAGACTACCGGTCGGCTTTACAAGTAAAGTCCGAAGAGCAATACCCCAAAGATAAAATCGGCCAAATTGATAAAATAATGGCTGGTTTAGCGGAATCAAGAAAGCGAAAAGCAGATGAAGCGAAAAGAAAAGCGGAAGAAGAGGCTGCTCGAAAAAAAGCAGTGGAAGAGGCCCGAAGAAAAACTGCTGAGAAAGCAAAGCAATTGCAAGCGCAGTATCAGAAATTGATTTCCAGTGCTGACAGCAAATTCAATGCAAAGGATTATGAAAATGCAAAAAGCGATTATGCCGCTGCGCTAAAGCTCAAATCGATTGAAGAATACCCCAAGCAAAAATTAGCTGAGATTAATACCATTTTGAGAAGGAAAGCAGCAGCAGTATTTCTTGCCAAGCAAAAGGCCGAAGAGGAGGCCCGAAAAAAAGCAAAGGAAGAGGAAGATTCCCGAAAAAAAGCTCAAATAGAACGATTTAAACGTGAAATCGAACAGCAATACAAAGAACTGATTTCAAGGGCAGACAAGGCTTATGGCGCACAAAGGTTTAGCGAAGCCAAAAAACTTTATTTGCAAGCGATGAAAAAAAAGCCGACTGAGCGATACCCCAAAGAGAAAATTTCGGAAATCAACAGCGTAATCAACCAGCAGACGCTTGAAAAACTAAATGCACGAAAAGAAGCACAAGAAAAAACACCTGTAGATGACAGTTTTCACGACAGGCTTGGCGAAAAATACCCTGAAGGCGTAACTGAAGACGAATACCAGGAAGGTAGCAAAATGATCTTACGGAGAATCGTAGTGAAAGATGGGCACGGGCATGAGTACAAGCGCATCACCCACCGTTGGGGTGGAGTGTTTTACACTAAAGACGGGGATCAAATTACCCAGTTTATCTGGAAAATCGAAACAGAGCCGCACGAGTAATTTTCTTTTGTAAATTGAACAATGAAGCGTTTTCTGTTCATACTTCTCATATTTAGCTGTAATGATGGTTTTCAGCAACAAGCAACCCAAAATATCAAACAGGTCAAATCCTTACAATCCACTTCCAATATATATTACTGGAAAAACGGCTATAACATTTCAGAAACCGTAATTAATTTTGTAAAACCACCATCGGGTTTTGTTCGGATTCATGTCCAAGAAGGCAGTTTTTCTGATTGGCTGCGTCATCTTCCTTTGAAAGAAAAATATGCTAAAGTCCATCTTTACAATGGTGATTTGAAAAACAACGATGTGCATGTTGCTGTAATTGATATGGATGTTGGAAAAAAGGACTTGCAGCAATGTGCAGATGCGGTAATGCGGCTACGTGGCGAATACCTTTATTCAAAAGATAAAATCAACGAAATTCATTTTAACTTCACCAACGGTGATAATATTCCCTTCAGCAAGTGGAGTAGCGGCTATAAGACGGTTGTAAAAGGCAACGCGGTGTCTTGGTTTCGAGAAGCAGGAAATAACACTTCTTATGAAAGTTTTCGCAAATACATGGACAATATTTTCATGTATGCGGGCACGGCTTCTTTAAGCAAAGAATTAATGCCCGTAACTATCAAAGAAATGCAAATTGGCGATGTGTTGATTCAAGGCGGTCATCCCGGGCATGCGGTTATTGTTGTTGATATGTCCGAAAATAAGAAAAGCGGAGAAAAATTATTTTTGCTCGCCCAGAGTTACATGCCTGCACAAGAAATGCACATTTTGAAAAACTTCAATGATTCGCAATTAAGTCCGTGGTACAATCTGAGTGAAGCAAATGAATCCGTTGAAACGCCTGAATGGACTTTCAGCAAAAACGATTTAAAAAGATTTTAAGTGCAATAAAATTTTGGCTAAGAAGTTGATAGCCGTAACTTTGATTCACCAAAAAACTACCAACCATGAATTCAGCCATTAAAAAAAGCGCATCTATTTTTCTTACTGTGCTGGTCGTGTTTTGCGCCACCATCACCGTTTTAGCAATATGGGAAGTTATCACCATCGAAAGAGTGGGGTGGAAGCTCTTTCAAACTCTGCTGGTAATTTTCGGCACATCGGCAGTACTCCTTTTTATTTTTGCAGTGCTGTTCAAAGCGAATGAAACGCCCCAAAACCGCCCGCCCATACAGCCGCCTTCTGTCTCGAAATAAATAAGGAAGCTGTTTAAAACTTATCATTTTTCAGTTAGAAAACTTAGCTGATTTGCTTATTTTTATCCCAATATGCAAACAGCAGAAACTGAATATTTCAAAGGACGTGGGGCACAGTTCAATGCAGCCAATCCTTACCTCAAAAATGAACTCGTTACCGAACACGAAGAAGGACTTGATGAGCCGTTGCATACCAATTCTTCTACGCAGTTTTTTCGTGAAACGCCCAAAAAAATCATCAACAAGGTTGATAGTCCGGACATTGGCCTGCTATATTCGATGAACCCCTATCAAGGCTGTGAGCACGGCTGCATCTATTGCTATGCACGCAATAGCCATCAGTATTGGGGTTTCAGCGCAGGGCTGGATTTTGAGCGGAAAATCATCATCAAGGAAAATGCGCCAGAACTGCTCGAAAAGCAATTGAGCCATCCTAAATGGAAGCCACAACCCATTATGCTTTCTGGCAATACCGACTGTTACCAGCCCATCGAACGAAAGTTAAAAATCACCCGCAAAATGTTGGAGGTATTGCTCAAATTTCGTCACCCTGTTGGTGTTATCACTAAAAATTCATTGATTTTGCGTGATTTGGACATCTTATCAGAGATGGCAAAATTGAATTTGGTTAATGTGAGCATTTCAATCACTTCTTTGGATGAATCGCTGCGACAAAAATTGGAACCGCGAACTGCATCTGCTAAAAAGCGACTGAAAAATGTAGAAGAACTCTCAAAAGCAGGTATTCCTGTGAATATAATGGTAGCACCCGTTATTCCAGGATTGAACAGTTTTGAAATTCCGGAAATAATCAAGCAATCAGCAGCACATGGAGCGCTTTCGGCTGCCTATACTATTGTTCGTCTTAATGGCTCGATTGCAGCTATTTTTGAAAACTGGATTCGGAAGGCATTTCCAAACAGAGCAGAAAAAGTATTGAATCAAATAGCTGAATGCCACAGCGGGAAGCTCAACGACAGCCGCTGGGGAACGCGCATGAAGGGACAGGGCAATGTTGCCGAATCTATTGCCAAACTCTTTCGTGTTTCAAAGAAAAAATACCTGAAAGGCCGCTCTATGCCGCCACTCGATTTAACTGCTTTCAATCCTCCTGGAAGACAATTTGAATTGTTTTAGCCATGGACCCCTGGTGGCTCATTTTTATTAAATATTTCTTTTTTCTGCTTGTTTCCTTTGGCGGGTTTTACCTGCTTGGATGGCTTTTGTTTAAATCGTTGCGCAACTTCATTGTTATCAATGGCTTTTATAGCCAAATTTTGTTTTATGTATTTAGTGGCATGGCTGTTTTAGTCATTGCCTGTTCTATTTGGAAAACGGGTGGAAAAACAGTTAGTATCGGTTATTTGCTGTTTGGCCTATTGTTTTTTTACGAGCTGCGAGCAGCAGGAAAACCCGTTGCTATCAATGGTACAAATTGTTCTTTATTCAGTTGGAAAAAGGGAGTTGAAATAAGCGTTATTTTGTTGTTGCTGTTTTCTTGGCAGGCATGGAACATCCTTAAAACAGGTGATTTCCCGTATGTTTTACCAGGACGTGATTTGGTATTCTCTTCAGATATTTCTCAATTTATTTGGAACACGGGGCAAGAAAACTTCTACACGGTGAGTAACGTGGTAAGCGAAGATTTTTATGGGACATTGCCCTATCATTATTTCGAGTATTGGTTGGCTGGCGGATTGGCTCAAATTTTCGGTTTATTGCACATTCTTACTCTTTGGCTCGTAATACAACCGCTTTTTTTCATTTTGATGCTTGCAGGAATACTTTCGATTTTAGAACATTATCGCGTTGATACTATAAAATGGAGGTTGTTTGCCCTCGGTTTTTTGTTTTTCGGAGCGGTGAATTGCTTCCCGAAGGATTTTTCACTCATCACAGTGATGGAATCTCCTCTTTTCAACATGTATCAAAAATTGGCGCATTACTATCCGGTGGTTTTAATTGCGTTCTTGTTCTTCCTAAATGGAAAGAATTGGCTGGCATTAATTATGTTATTGTTATTGCCAATATTGTCTATCACGTTGCTGCCGGGCGTCATTGGTGGTGTGTTGTTTTTCTTAGCCATTTGTTTTCTCTTCCGGAAAAAATTCAATTTGCAAAAGCAGGGAATTTTCAGAATATCTGCTTATGCTTTGGTAGTGTCTTTGTTTCTTTTGGGATTTTACAAATTATTTGGCAATATGAGGCATACCGTTTACGACCTCAACAGGTCGTTGCTTGCACTCACAGATTTAAAGTCATTTGAGTTTTTTTGGGTAAAGTACACGTTGATTGAATGGTTCATTAGAGCGAGTAGAGAAGGATTGAAAATGCTGTGGTTGGCGCTACCGCTAATGCTGCTCGTTACTTTGCTTTTGTTCGCCTGTCAAAAGTTGGCAGTTAAAAGGATTATAGGGGTAGTATTCGGGCTGTGTTTTTGCATTTATCTCGTTGCCTTATTGTATGCAGACCTTTTTTACAAAATGGCCGACAGTTGGCAGTTTTACGACAATATCTTCTTTTTTGTACATGCTTTTTTCATCGTTACTATTTTGATATTATTGGTTGACAAGCATGTTTTTAGGCCTAAATGGAAATTTATGCGCCTGTTTACGATCAGCATTTTGTTGTTGTTAATTGGTTTGAAGTCTTGGGCATACGTTCAAAAGAGTGTAGAGGCAAAGAAAAAATATGTATCAAAATATTCAGATGGGTATTTGGTATATATTATGGAAGTAACAAAAAACTCAGACATTAACCCACTTGGAGCTTACCTGAAAGGCAGCAACGATTATTTGCAATACGGCACCAAGAACATCCGCGTAGCAAGGCTTGGGCAATACTCGCAGTACATGACCCAATTGTTAAGCACCATTGATTTGAGTGTGTTTGAAGTAAAAACATGGTGGACAGATGGCTGGGAAGGCGAACAGGAAAAGGTGCAGATCAGGCATTCTACCTTTTATCAATATGTGGAAAAGCAAAAACTGACCAATACATTCAAAAGCATTGAACAAAGCCAAATGGATTTTATTGATGAATTCAATATTCAATATGTGATTGTTTCGCCAAAAGCGGAAATTCCTTCTTTAATTGCAGCGCGAGTCAAGAAAGAAATCAAAGATGTGCAATCTGGTGAGCGGTTTTTGCTGCTTTCAGAGTAACTTGATTTTATTAGCAAGTTCTTTCTTATAGGTTCTTCCGACAGGAATTTTCTTATTGCCAATAATGATTTCATCTTCGGTAATGGATTCGATTTTGTCTTTTCGCACAATAAAAGAGCGATGTACCCTAATGAATTCATTTGCTGGAAGTTTTTCCTCTAGCGCCTTCATGGTTACGTGCACAGTGTGTTTTTTATCTATCGTGTTAAAAACCATGTAGTTTTCAAGCGCCTCTACCCACAACAATTTTTTCGGGTCAATTTTCACCAAGGTTCCTGATGATTTTACAAAAAATTCATCGCCACTTGTAGCCACATGTTTTTTGTGTAGTTCTTGCGCTCGATTTACAGCCTTGAAAAAGCGAGCGTAGCTCACAGGCTTTACAATGTAATCCATCACATTGTATTCAAATGCTTCGACTGCAAACTCTTCGTGGCTGGTAATCAATACAGTGATGGGCTTGTTTTCGAGTGATTTAATTAAATCTATGCCTGTCATTTTGGGCATTTCGATGTCGAGAAACAGTAAGTCTACCTGCCCGTTGATAAGTGTGTTCATTGCTTCCACAGGAGTTTCGAACTCGCCCAGTTGGTTCAGAAATTCGGTTTGGCCGATGTAGTCGTTAAGCACCTTTCGGCACAGCGTGTCGTCATCAATTACGATACAATTCATATATGAAGTTTTTCTTTTTCGTGTTTCATTTCGGTCTTTATATCTGCAAACAAAGTTTTAAAATTTTCTATTAACTCGCTAATTTGTTCATTCGAAGCATCTGTTTTCTCAATTTTTTCAGCAATATCAGCCAGTGATTCCAACCCCATATAGCGCGCCTTTGACTTCATGTTGTGGGCATAGGCCTTGAGTTCTTTTAACTTATTTTTTTTGAGTGAATTTTCCAATTGGGAAATCTCCTGTGGTGTTTGCTCCGAGTAAATTTCGATGTATTGAAGCAGCGAACTGTCGCTGGCATTGGTGAAGGTCTTCAGCGCTTTTAAGTCGAAATGCTGGATATTTTTCATCCAAGAATGGCTTTTACTTTCGACAGTAATTGTTCGCTGTTTACAGGCTTGGCGATGTAACCATCAACTCCAGCCGGTTTGAGGTCATCGAGTTTTTCCTGCCCGGTAACACCTGTAATCATGATGATTGGGATGTCTTTGGTTTGCTCATTTCTTTTTATTTCCTTGCTGGCTTCTATGCCGCTCATGCCCGGCATGGCCCAGTCCATCAAAATAAGGTTGGGCATGAGTCTTTGAGCCAAGTTGCAAGCAATCTCACCGCTATTGGCGCTCAGCACCGAATAATCTTCATCAGCAGCGCTAAGCATATCAATGATGATTTGGCGGTTGAGTTGGTCGTCATCAACAACTAAGATGGTCTTTTTCATTTGAAAAATGATTACACTGATTAACCATTAACTTTATTTATATCCTTATCCCAATTAAAAGCATATCATCTACTTGCTCTAAGTCCCCTTTCCATGCCTGTATCTTTTTGTCTAAAATTTCCTTTTGCTCTTTCATAGTTTTACCTTTTACTTCGAGCAAAATTTGTTTAAAACCTATTTGCTTCAGCTTTTTTCCTTTTGGCCCACCAAACTGGTCGGCATAGCCATCGGAAAAAATATAAATCGTGTCGCCTTTTTCTAATTCAAAGGTGTGGTTTAAAAAGCGGTAATCCGATTCGGTCCTGCCTCCAATGGGGCGCTTGTCACCGCCTGTAACGATAAGCCCACCTTGGCGTACAAAATACATTGGATTTTGTGCACCTGCGAACTCCAGCGTTTTAAAATCTTTATCAAACACGCACAGTGTCATGTCCATGCCGTCCGATATGTGTTGCTTATCGTCTTCACGGGTGAACACTGCTTTCATTCCTTTGTTGATTTCCGAAAGGATTTCTCCTGGCTTTTCCAATCCCTTTTCAATGATGGCCTGGTTCAAAAGCATGTTCCCAATCATAGAAACAAAAGCGCCTGGCACCCCGTGTCCAGTGCAGTCGCAGGCAGCGATGAAGATTAGTTCCCTCTCAACCTTTTTGGGACGGGGCGGAGAATTTTCACCCATTTCTTTAGGCGGCACTTCGGTGATATCAGGATGAACGAGATCGTTTGGCTGCGGGGGTGGGCTACTCTTTTGGTAAAACCAGTAAAAATCACCGCTCACAATGTCACGTGGCTTGAAAAGCACAAAGGAATCCAAAATGTCGTACATCACGCTTCTTTTTGGCAGGGTGCCTTCTTGGATTTTTTGCGCGTAGATAATGCTGTCTGTGATGTCCAGTTTTTGCCGTTCTATTTCTTCTTTTTGGTTCAGAATTTCTTGTTGATAAGCGCTGGCTTTTAGTACGGAACGCACCCTTGCAAGCAGTTCTGTTTTTTTTACGGGCTTGGTAATGTAATCAGTTGCTCCGGTTTCAAAGGCTTCTTCGAGTTTTTCTGACGCGGTGATAGAAGTTACCATCAAAATGGGAATGTTTTTTGTTTTTTGTTGTGATTTCAAGAATTTCAGCGCTTCGATGCCGTTCATTTCGGGCATATTCCAGTCCATTAAAATGGCATCGGGCAAAAGGCGGGTAGTAATTTCACAAGCAATCTTGCCATTGTTGGCGCTGAGGATAGAATACTGTCCATCGGCTTCTTTCAGCATGTCAATAATGACCTGGCGGTTGAGCGGCTCGTCATCTACAACTAAAATGGATTGTGGCATAACCTTGCTTCTATATTCTGGTTACTGATTAGTGGCTTTGTTCAAAATTTCCAGCAGTTCAATGTACTTATTTTCATTGCAATTATACACAGCCGTTTGCATTTCTTCTATCCAATGATTGGCAGTGGACATGTTATTGGCGTTGATTTGGCTCAAAATTTCCATATTTTCGGTAGTGTGATAAACAGTGATGCTGTTGAATTGCCCGATGATGGGTTCTAGCGCTTTCTTGTCTTCATCAGAAAAAATCAGTGTGCTTTCTGCTTCTTGGCTGTTGATAGCTTCGGTTTTTTTAGCAGGCACGTCTGTTTCCGTTTCTTTTTCGGGTATTTCTTCACCTTTTGGCAGTGTGAAGTAAAAAGTTGTGCCTTCGCCCACTTTTGAATTTACTCCTATTTTGCCGCCATGTGCTTCTACTGCCATTTTGCAAAAAGTTAACCCAATGCCTGTTGATGCCACTTGCCCGGAGTCCTTTGCCGTAATTTGTGTGAATTGGTCGAAAACTGTGTCAAGCTTGTCTTCTGGAATACCCACGCCTGTATCACTTATGGCTATTCGAACCGTTTCTTTTTCTTCATTTGAAATTACAGTTCTTACGGTTATTTTTCCGCTTGATGGCGTGTATTTAATGGCGTTTGTCAGTAAATTAACAACAACTCTAACGATGGTTTCTTCATCAAGATTGGCACTGGTTTTTGGGTTGATTTCCTGAACTATTGAAATGCTTTTTTGCTCTGCAAGGTGTGTGACTTGCTGAACTGCATTACCTGCTATTGCTGCCACAGCGTGTTCTTCGATATTTAATTTCACTTCGGTGTCTTCAAACTTTTGCACATCCAAAATGTTCATCACCAAGTTGAGCATTTGCCTTCCTGCACGGTAAATGTTTTGTAGTATGTTTTTGGCGGGGTCATATTGCGAAAACGAAAGAATGGAGTTGAGTGGGTTTTTCAAATCATGCACAATCATACCTATCATCGAACGCTTGAAATTTTCGAGTTCTTTTAACTTGTTGTAAGCAACTTCAAGTTCTGTTTTTTGTTTTTCCACCAACACTTTTTCTTTTCTTAATTGCTTGGTGCGCAGTTTCACTTGTTCTTCTAAAATTCGTTTTGCCCTTTGCAAATTGCGAATGCGAATCATCACAAAAGAATAGATGCCAAGCATAACAGCAATGGCGCAAAGCGTATAAAACCACCACGTTCGCCAAAATGGCGGGGTGATAGTAAAACTGAAAGTGGCTGGATTTTCGTTCCATATTCCGTCATTGTTGCACGCTTTTACCTTGAAGGTATAGTTGCCGGGAGGTATTCCTGGGTAGGTAGCGAAAGTCTCTTTCACCGGAGGAGACCAGTCATCGTCTAACCCTTCAAGCATGTATTGGTAACGCACTTTTTCGGGAATTTTTAAGCTGACGCCAATGAAATCGAAAGTCAAATGGTTTTTGTTGTAGGGAATTTCAAGGTTGGCAGGCAAAAGTGTCCACGGGTTGATTGTATCAGCAAATTGTTTCCAATCGGTTTTTTCAAAAAACAGACGTGCATCAATGATGCGGGTTTGGGGTTCTATGGTATTGAGTTTATCTGCCCACGGGTTGTATTTGGTGACAAAATGTGCTGTTCCGAACCAAATATTCCCTTTGTTATCTTGGCAAATCGCCTTTTGGTTGCATTCGATACCTGCGAATCCTTCCAACTTGCCGTATTGCTGGATGCGGAATAAATCAGGATTTTGTAAGCCCCTTTCAATATTTGAAATTTTGTTGACACCTTTATTTGTCCCAACCCACATGTTGCCCACTGCGTCAAAAGCCATGGAAACGATGCCGTCATCACTCAGGTTATTTGATGAATTGAGATAAATCCACTGATATGTGCTGTCTTCCTGTTGATCTCGTGAAGAAAATTGAGATTGTGTTTTTCTGAGTTGGGAAATGTTAGTTGTGCTTGAAGCTGAATATGTGATTGCGTTTTCATCTATCAATACGGAAATACCACCGCCATAGGTTCCGAACCAAATATTTCCGAAAGGATCTTCGAGAATGTTCAGGATAAAATTATTGCTCAATCCATTTTCTTCTGTAATGTTTTCTATTTGATATGGGATGGAATCGTTATCTAAAGGGATTAGTTTTGAAACACCTCCACCTTGAGTCCCAATCCAAATATTGCCTTGCCTGTCTTCAAGAGTCACCCAAATAGTGTTGCCAAGCAGCCCATCGGCAACTGTAACTGTTTGTGTTGCCAGTGCATTTGCCATTGAATTCTGGTTGGAAAAGTCAATACTGTCAGGGTGGAAATATACGATACCACCGCCATCTGTACCGAACCACAAATTACCTTTTTTATCTTCATCAATTGTTAAAATGACACTCTCGTTTAATTCGTCAATGGCATTAAAATGTGCAAGTTTTTCACTTTCATAAATGCAAACCCCGTTGTTTGTCCCTGCCCAAATTCTGCCGGCTTGATCTTCTGCAAGGGCAATTACCATGTCACTTTCAAGCACATCGCGTGTGGAAAAATTGGTAAAGTTTCCGTTTTGCGAAAGCTTGCTTAGCCCCCCACCCTCGAGTGCACCAAACCATAAATTCCCCTGTTGGTCTTTGATTACAGAAAGGATAATATTGCTCGCCAGCCCTCTATTTGTAGTGTAATGAGTAAATGTTTCTCCCAGGTATTTGATTAGCCCGCCACCGTCAGTTCCAATCCACAAATTTCCGGAGCGGTCTTCGATGATGGCGCGAATAATACTGTTGCTCAACCCATCGTTTTCATCGAGATGGTCAAATTTCAGCATTGCGACACGCAAGCCGCCAATTATTTTACATATTCCGCTGCCATAGGTGCCTGCCCAAATGTTTCCTGTTTTGTCTTCGTACAACGCGGTGATATCATTATCACACAAGCCATTTTCGATGTTGATGTACTGCCATGCATCGCTGCTTAATTCATCTTTCAATCCTGATATTCCTCTCATTTTCAGTATGCTGATACCTCCGCCCATCGTGCCGAATAAGATGTTACTATTGCGGTCTTCAATGATGGAATAGACTACATCGTGGCTCAGCGCTGCAATTGTATTTTCCGCATGTATGCTATCTAAAATAACATTTTGTGCTACGAAATGTCTCCAATCGATGGTGTGCAACACAGTCGTATCGTTCGATTGGTCCGAAGGACTCTCGGAGGAGACCCATCGGACTCCTTCGGAGGTGATTTTTTCGATTTCATCGGAAGACAAAAAGCTTGCTCCGCCTTCGGTGCCAAACCATAGATTGCCGTTGCTGTCGTATAGAATGGATTGGATGTTATTGGAAATCAACCCAAGGGCTGTGTCAACCTGAATGAGGTTATTGCCTGTGTAAACGGTGATGCCTCCCCCCACTGTTCCGAACCAAATATTGCCGTTTCTATCTTCTGCTATTGCGTACACATCATTATCACTCATTCCATTTTCTTCTGTGAAACAGGTAAAATCGTATCCATCATACTTGCATGCACCACCGCTTTCCGTACCAAACCATAAGTTTCCTTTGCTATCTTCCAATATGGCTCGTACTACGTTGCTTTTTAGCCCGTTTTTGGTAGTGAAATGAGTAAATGACTTTCCGTCATATTTGCTTGCACCACCTCCATAAGTTCCAGTCCATAAGTTTCCGCGGCTGTCTTGATAAAGAACAGACACCTGAGATTGTGGCAAGCCGTCTTCTGCTGTGTAAATCTTGAAATTGTATTGGGAAAAGATTGGAGTGAAATAGAGTATGCATTGAAATGCTGAAAGAATGTACTTTAG
This sequence comes from Flavobacteriales bacterium, assembly GCA_002746335.1. GTDB lineage: Bacteria > Bacteroidota > Bacteroidia > Flavobacteriales_H. The sequence continues at coordinate 34,282 of NVWW01000018.1, forward strand.
GCACAGGCTGAAACAAGTATTCTTTTTGTGGTGCATGTATCAAGTTGCGTTAAGTGCATAAAATTACAATTTTCAGCAAATAGCAAAAGCCCGTGATTTGCAGTCACGGGCATCGCTAACATCAGATTTGGTTTTTACCGGATAATGATTTTCTTGTTTTCGAATTTGTTTTTGCTCGAAGCGATAATCATGTACACACCCGGAGCGAGTTTATCTGTGGGATCCTGCCCCAAAGTGAGTTTTCCGGTTTCGAGCAGGCAAATTTTGGAGTAATGTTCTCTGCCCAGCATATCCACCACCATGATTAACACTTCCTGTCCTGTTTTGCCAACGATGTCAATACACATGGCGCTTTTATTGGAAGGATTGGGCTTAGCATAAATTCCGAGTTCATCGGCAGCGAATTCATCTGCAAGTGGAAGTGCTCCAATAGCTTCAACTTCATAAGGTTGGAAATTGTCAGGCCCTTCATAAGCACTTTTTCCTGTTCCGTGGTTGCAGCCAAAGGTGAAGTCACCGAAGCCGTTGAGGGTGTTTGAGGTGATTGATCCTTTTGCAGAACTACCACTAATGGTTGTGTTTCCTTCGTCTGCCCACTGGTTGCCGTCAAATCGTGCCACTCTCAGCATTGTAGTGTTTTGCATCTGCCCGCAGGAACTGCCATCCCATGACAAAGTAACTGCTGCCCCGGCTGTTCCGCTCACGCGCTGTATTTTCCAGTATTCTGCATCACATATGTGTGCTAATCCCGATGATAAAGAAGATGTACTCTGGGATGAGGTATTGTAGTACTCAGCCATAAAAGTTGTCGGATCACTCGAAGTGGTTTGTATTTTTGTCTTTTTGTGCTTACCGTTTTTACCTGTGTCAATTACAATTTCTTTAATTATATCAGTTTCAATTTTGACTGGTCCATTGATAAAGCTCTTTTGTGAGCCTCCGTTCATATCGCCCGTTGTCTTGATAGTAATGTAGTTGACCATGTTGCTGTGGATTACACCTTTTTTCAAGTTTAAATTATTGGTAATCATAACAGGTGAGTTGAGTACAATATTGCTTTGAGCATTTTTCTTTTGGTGTATTTCCAGTTCATAGAAGGTAGTGGGCGTTGTGCCACTTATTGCCTGTGTATTGTCTCCTTTAAATTTTACTTTACCGGCCCGTTGAACAAAAGTGCCGTTATTTGTCCAGTTTCCTTCAATATGGATGTTGAAATTAGAAGCAGAAACATCAAGAATGCCTCCCAAGGCAATTGTTATATCATTTGTATTTACATCATCATCCAAAATGACCGTGGTGTTTGTAGCAATGATTACATTGTCTGACTTCTTGGGTTCGCAATTGCAATCCCATGTTTCTTTTTCACCCCATTCCCCGCTTTKGAYYGATGTRATKGTYTTGGCAAATCCGCTGTTCAAAACTCCTGCGAGCATCATCCCAAGCACTATCGTGCCGAGTGTCGCTCTTTTTTCGATTGTTCTTGCTATGCCTTTCATGGTGTGCATTTTTGATTATTAGTTTTTTGTACGATACATTGCGGTATTTTGTTTCGCTTACTTTGACTAATTATCCCTATTTATTGATGAATAACATTTAATCGTTGATGAATGCAAAAACCTTTTTTATTTTCGCACGAAACATTCAAAACAGAACATGGAAAAATACATCATCGCACTCGACCAGGGAACCACCAGTTCCCGTGCTGTGCTTCTCAACAGCAAAGCACAAATTGTTGGTATTTCACAAAAAGAATTCACCCAGCATTTTCCATCCCCTGGATGGGTGGAGCACGACCCTATGGAAATCTGGAGCTCCCAATGGGAAGTTTTCGAAAACGTCATCAAAGAAAACAGTGTTACTCCCGCAGACATTGCCGCCATTGGTATCACCAACCAGCGCGAAACCACTGTTGTTTGGGACAAAAACACAGGCGAACCCGTTTTTAACGCCATTGTTTGGCAAGATAGACGCACCGCTTCCATCTGCGAGCAGTTGAAAAATGATGGGTTGGAGGATTATGTTAAAGAAAACACCGGCCTGGTTGTTGACGCGTACTTTTCAGGAACTAAAGTCAAATGGATTTTGGACAATGTAGAAGGTGTCAGAGCAAAGGCAGAAAACGGGGAGCTGCTTTTCGGAACCATTGACACCTGGCTCATTTGGAAGCTAACAGGGGGTAAAGTGCATGCCACTGATTACTCCAACGCTTCGCGCACCCTATTGTATAACATCAAAGCATTGAAATGGGATGAAAAAATGTTGACATCGCTGAATATCCCACAAAACATGTTGCCCGAAGTGCGCAATTCATCAGGTGATTTTGGCGAACTGGAATACGAAGGGGCAACCATTCCCATTCTCGGTGTAGCGGGTGATCAGCAGGCAGCGCTTTTCGGACAGGCGTGTTTCGAGCAGGGAATGGCAAAAAACACTTACGGCACGGGCTGTTTCATGCTGATGAACACCGGAGAAAACATACATCAAAGCAAGTTCGGGCTGCTCACCACTATTGCATGGGGTATTGACGGAAAAGTGGAGTATGCCTTGGAAGGCAGTATTTTCATTGCCGGAGCGGCCATCCAATGGCTGCGTGATGGCCTGAAGATTATTGAATCTGCTCAACAATCGGAAGAACTGGCTAAAGCAGCCGGAGATTCCAACGGTGTGTACGTGGTGCCTGCATTTGTCGGCTTGGGGGCTCCCTACTGGGACATGTACGCCCGTGGTGCCGTGTTCGGCCTCACAAGGGACACCGGAAGGGAGCAGATTACAAAAGCTACATTGGAATCTCTGGCTTACCAAACCAAAGATGTGCTCGATGCCATGCAAAACGATTCAGGTATTAAGTTGAAAAAACTTCAGGTAGACGGTGGGGCTTGCGCCAACAACCTGCTTATGCAATTTCAATCAGATATTTTGAATGTGGAAGTGGAAAGGCCTGAAATCATTGAGTCCACTGCGATGGGTGCTGCTTATCTGGCGGGGATTGCTTCTGGTTTGTGGAAAAAAGAAGACATTGTTGCCAACAGGAAAGTTGACAATTTGTTCCTTCCTGAAATGGATGATTCGAAAAGAACCCGCCTTTACAATGGCTGGCAAAAAGCTGTTAAACGCAGTATGAAGTGGGAGGAGGAGGAGTAAACTTCCTTTCACAATAAAACATGAGTCCACTTTCCGTTTTCGACAGAGACCAGCTAATCCAAAAACTTTCTTCCGAACATTTTGACCTGCTCGTAATTGGAGGAGGCATCACTGGAGCGGGTATTGCATTGGATGGCGCTTCGCGCGGAATGCAAGTTGCTATGGTCGAAAAACAGGATTTTGCTGCGGGAACAAGTTCTCGATCCACCAAACTTATTCACGGGGGACTCCGCTACCTTAAAAATCTCGAATTTGGATTAGTACGTGAAGTGGGACGGGAGCGGGCTATCGCTCACTGCAATGCACCCCATCTTGTTGTTCCTGAAAAGATGCTTTTACCGCTGGTGAAAGGCGGCACGTTCGGAAAACGTGCAACTTCGTTCGGTTTGTGGCTTTATGATTTCCTTGCAGGCGTGAATTCAGATGAACGCAGAAAAATGCTTTCAAAAAAGCAAACCGAAAAAGAAGAGCCGCTGTTGCGCAAAAACATTTTGAAGGGCGGAGGATTATATACCGAATACCGCACCGATGATGCCCGGTTAACCATTGAAGTTGTTAAAACAGCTGCAAAATATGGGGCGCTGCCCATCAATTATTGCAAAGCAAAAGATTTTATATACGAATCCGACAAAATTTCCGGAGCAATTTGTTACGATTCAATCGAAAAAAAAGAATTTCAGATAAAAGCAAAGATTGTTGTGAATGCTGGAGGCCCGTGGGTAGATAAAGTACGGCAGACCGATGCGGTTTCCAAAACCGCATCGGTCTTGAAAAAACGCCTGCATTTGACCAAAGGCGTGCACATTGTTATCCCGAAAGAAAAATTTCCAATCAACCATTCGGTTTATTTTGATGTGGAAGACGGACGAATGATTTTTGCTATCCCCCGCGGAAAAACCACTTATATTGGCACCACAGACACCGATTATTCAGGGAGTCTGGAAAACCCCGAAGTCACCAAAGCGGATGCCGAATATCTGCTCAAAGCTGTAAATGAGATGTTTCCCGAAACAAACTTGCAGTTGGAAGACATCGTTTCAAGCTGGGCTGGCCTGCGACCCCTGATTCATGAAGAAGGAAAATCCCCTTCCGAATTGTCACGAAAAGATGAGGTTTTCATTTCTGATAGCGGCTTGATTTCCATTGCGGGCGGTAAGCTGACAGGTTACCGGCTAATGGCAAAGAGGGTGGTGGATTTGGTGAACAAAAAATTAGATCAATCACATGGCAGGTGCAAAACCAAAAACATCAAAATTTCCGGCGCAGAATTTTCTAATTCAGAAGAGGTGGACAATTACATTCAAACGGTAGCAAAAAACCTGGCACTGCACGGATTGGGCAGGTATGAAGCCGAGCATTTAGTCCGTAATTACGGTAAGCAATCGGATAAAATTCTCAAACAATTCTTAGAATTGCAAGACAATGACGCAGCAGCACGGTTGGCAAAAGCAGAACTTTGGTTTTGCTTGCATCACGAAGCTGTTTATCATTTAACCGACTTTTTCATCAGGCGAACAGGACGCTTGTTATTTGATATTGGATCGGTTGAAAAACTGCTACGTCCATTGCTAACAGAAATAACAAAGTACTTTAATTGGAACGAAAACAGACGCGAGCAAGAACAAACAGAAATCAAGAACACATTATCAAATGCAAAGAGGTTTTTGTAAAAAGGAGTGAAAAAAATTATCTTTCTTTACGGCCAGCTGACAGTAACCAATAGGCAGTTACAATAGATAAAAAAAGAATGTCTAATAACGAATAATCAGCAACTAACAGAAATGACTGAATTCGCAGGAGAGCTCATTGGAACCATGATTCTCATCATACTTGGATGCGGGGTGGTGGGCGGAGCAGTGCTCAATAAAACTAAATCACAAAACGCAGGATGGATTGTGATAACATTAGGTTGGGGATTAGCAGTCGCAATGGCTGTGTATGCTGTAGGAGGCATTAGCGGGGCACACATCAATCCGGCAGTTACGTTGGGTTTGGCAGCGGTGGGCGAGTTCCCTTGGGAGAAAGTACCGATGTATATTGGAGCACAAATGATTGGTGCATTTATAGGTGCGATAGTGGTGTATTTCCATTATTTGCCCCACTGGAAAGCCACCGAAGATGCCAACCTGAAACTGGCTGTTTTCTCTACCGACCCTGCGATTCCAAATAAGTTTGCAAATTTACTAAGTGAAATCATCGGTACGTTTGTGCTGGTGCTGGCTATTTTGTTCATAGGTGCCAATGAGTTCACCGAAGGGTTAAATCCGCTCATAATTGGCTTTTTGATTGTCAGTATCGGCTTGTCCCTGGGCGGCACTACGGGTTATGCTATTAACCCCGCCCGCGATCTCGGACCTCGAATAGCCCATTTTTTAATGCCCATTTCCGGAAAACGAAACTCTAACTGGAGCTATTCATGGATTCCGGTTCTTGGTCCTGCTATTGGAGGAATATATGGGGCGCTTTTCTACAAAGCTGTTTTTGAGCAGCAATACAACATCTTGTTTTGGTGCTGCTCTGCAATAATTGCTGTTGTGGCTATTGCGTCTTTTTTGACTTCCCGAAAAGAAAATTAGCTTATTTTCTATCTCATTTTTATCCGCCTTACCCAAAATACCACTTTTTAGGTATTGCCCAAAAATCATACTGCAAGTACATTTGCTCCGTTATTTAGAATTAATCTAAATTAATATAAGACAAATGAAAAACAAAGAAAAACAGGTTGACCGGCAGCTTAAAACCATTGCAAAGTTGGTTAGCAAAGAAAAAAACGGAAACGCGGTGATTGCATACATGGCAATGAAAAACTCTAAAATCTTAATCAATTAAAAATTAAAAGATGAAAAGAATAGCAGGGTGTGTAGCAGGAGCAATATTGGCATTTAACCTTTATGCACAAACAGGAACCATTGAAGGAATTATTTCACAAACCGATTCAATCACCCCCCTTTCCAATGTTTCTATCTATTTGGAAGGAACAAGCTACGGTGCATCCACAAACGGCAGTGGTAAATTTATCATCAAAGATGTGCCTGAAGGCAATTACAACCTTGTTGCTTCCAACATGGGATATGCCACTGATAAAAAAACAATAGACGTGAAATCAGGGCAAGCGGAAAATGTGAGTTTTTACATGGCCGAAATAGTGCTCGATCTGCCACCGGTGGTCGTTTCAAGCAGTTCGATGACAGGTGGAAACTCGGGCATTAAAGACATCCCGGGCTCAGCACATTACATCTCGCCAAAGCAAATCGAAAAATTTAGTTATACCGATATTAACAAAACGCTTCGGGCTGTACCGGGCATCAACTTACAGGAAGAAGACGGTTTTGGGCTGCGCCCGAATATCGGACTGCGGGGAACAGGCGTGGAACGCAGCTCGAAAATCACCGTGATGGAAGACGGAGTGCTAATGGCTCCTGCACCTTATGCCGCCCCGTCTGCCTATTATTTCCCCACAATAGGAAGAATGCAGGCTGTTGAAATCCTAAAAGGAAGCAGCCAAATCAAGTATGGCCCATACACTACAGGTGGTGCAATCAATTTGATTTCAACACAAATCCCCGGTGATTTTTCGGGAAGAATTCAGCTACTGGCAGGTAGCTACGGCAGCAGGAATATGCACGCATATGTTGGCAATTCGCACAAAAATGTGGCTTATCTTGTTGAAACATTTCAATACAAAGCCGATGGGTTTAAGGAACTGGACAATGGAGGAAACACCGGTTTCGATAAAAAAGACTACCTCGCAAAAGTGCGTGTAAACACTAAAGCCGATGCGAAGATTTATCAATCACTAACGTTTAAATTAGGCCACTCGGTAGAAACATCGAACGAAACCTATTTGGGTTTGACAGAAGATGATTTCGCAGCCAATTCCAATCGCAGGTATTCCGCTTCGCAAAAGGATCAGATGAATACCGGCCAAAACCAGTATTCGATGAGGCATGTGCTTCAGCTAAACAAACATTTTGATTTAACAACAACCGTTTACCGCTCTGATTTTCACCGCAACTGGTACAAGCTTGACAAAGTGAAAGACAGCACAGGAACTAAAACGAAAATCTCCAAATTACTCGAAAACCCTACGAATTATGGTGATGCCTACGGTATTTTAACAGGGAAATCCAGCACTAATGACGATGCCTTGCACGTGAAAGCCAACAACCGCAGTTACTATGCGCAGGGGGTTCAAACCATTGCCGGGCTACACTTTATCACCAAAGCCATTAAGCACGATGTGGAGCTTGGTGCACGGCTGCACGAGGATCAGATTGACCGCTTCCAGTGGGTGGATGAATACAAGATGGCCGATGGCGTGATGATGCTTACCAAGGCAGGAACGCCCGGAACCGAAAGCAACCGCATTGAAACTGCCAACGCTTTTTCCGGCTACCTTCAATACAAAATCAATTATGATAAACTGACTGTTGTGCCCGGTATTCGCTATGAAAACATCTTCATTGAAAGAGAAGATTACGGCAAAAACGACCCCGACAGAACGGGCGTTGATTTGTCATCGCGCAGCAACCAGGTGGATGTGTGGATTCCCGGCATTGGGCTGGATTACAAACTTGGTAAGCACCTGAGCGCCTTTGCGGGTGTGCACAAGGGCTTTTCACCTCCGGGCTCAAAAGAGGAAACGCTTCCCGAAGGAAGTGTGAATTACGAAGCAGGAATAAGGTACAGCAAAAAAGCACTTTCAGGTCAGGCAGTGATATTTTACAACGACTATGACAACCTGCTCGGCAGCGATTTGGCAGCCGCTGGCGGATCAGGCACAACCGATTTATTCAACGGAGGTGAAGTGGAAGTGAAAGGCCTCGAATTCCAGCTAATGTATGATTTGATTTCAACTACTGATTTACCTTTCAGTGTGCCCGCTTCGGTGGTTTATACTTATACTGATGCACACTTCCTCAATACCTTCGAAAGTAATTTTGATGGCTGGGGGGATGTGGAATCGGGTGATGAATTGCCATACCTTGCTAACAACCAATTGACTTTTCTTATCGGAATTGAAAACAGGCAATTTGCTGTAAACTTCAGCGGGAGGTACACAGATGAGATGCGCACAGAGGCAGGGCAAGGTGAAATTGCCGACAATGAAAAAACCGACATGCAATTGACTTTTGATGCCAGCGCGAGCTATAGCATGCACAAGAACATAGCTCTGTTTGGCAATGTAACCAACATCACCAACCAAACATATATTGTTGCCCGAAGGCCTGCCGGCTTGCGACCGGGCATGCCGAGAACATTTAATGTTGGAATAAAGGCAAACTTCTGATTAGAGGAATTGATTGAGCCACTCAATGGCTTTTCCTTTGTCGTTAAAAACCTTTGTCGGTTCGGATGGCTTATTAAAACTGATGAAAAAATTTGCTACCAGCCGATTAGCTAGAGAATCCACAACGACAGCTAGCACTTTTCGGTACTTTCTGGTGTCTTCGCTTTCCGAGAAATACTTTCGTGCTTCAGGAGACATATTTGAATTCACCCCTTTTGCGTTGATGAGCACAGGAACCGGTTTACCATTTGAAAGCTGAATAGCTGTGGCAATGTGTTTTTTGGCATCTTCCAATTCAATTTCAGCGTCTTCGTGGTACTTCACATAAAGGATGCCGTCATCGCCCATGTGCATTGTGGCGGTTTCCAACACTATTTTATCGTCATATATGGTAGCTGCTTTCGCTGTCATTTTTAGAAATTGATCGAATGATATAAAATCATCTGCAAAATAACAAACATCAAAGCCCATTAAAAGCAATGAAGCTTACAAATAGCTGAAAATCATAAATATACAGAACAAAAAATTTCTTTTGATTTTCTCTTAATTTTGTCGCAATTTCAACCGATGTATAAGATATTCATCAAGCCTATCCTATTCCTTTTTCCGCCTGAATTCATCCATCATTTTACTGAAAAACTGCTGCGGTTTTCACTTTATATTCCTGCAAAGCATTTTTTTCTGCGAAAGATTTATTCGGTCGAAAAACCGAAATTGGAAAAGGAAGTGTTTGGGCTGAAGTTTCCTAACCCTGTAGGGTTGGCAGCGGGATTCGACAAAAACGCTACCATGTTCGATGCGCTTGCCAGTTTCGGCTTTGGATTTATTGAAATCGGTACAGTTACACCTGAACCGCAACAAGGTAACCCAAAGCCAAGAATGTTTCGTTTGAAAGAAGATGACGCACTCATCAACCGAATGGGTTTCAACAATGATGGGGCAGAAGTAATTGTAAAGCGATTGAAAAAGCGAAAAACCGACATCATCATTGGTGGTAACATTGGCAAAAACAAAACCACGCCCAACGAAAATGCCATTGATGATTATGAAAAATGCTTTGAAGCGCTTTTTGGTGTTGTGGATTACTTCGTGGTGAACGTAAGCTCGCCCAATACGCCCAACCTGCGAGAGTTGCAGGAAAAAGAACCGCTCAAAAAAATCTTATTCCATCTACAGCAATTGAATTCTGAAAAGCCGAAGCGAAAACCAATTCTGTTGAAAATAGCTCCTGATTTAACCAACGAGCAATTGGATGACATCATTGAAATTGTAAAAGAAACACATATTGACGGGGTGGTTGCTACAAATACCACCATTTCAAGAGAAAATCTCAAATCTCATCCCGATACAATCGGAACAAACATCAAATCAATTGGTGCCGGTGGGCTTAGCGGCAAACCGCTTGCCAGTCGATCAACAGAAGTGATTAATTACTTGTCTGAAAAATCAGGAAAGGCATTCCCAATCATCGGGGTAGGGGGCATTCACTCGCCTGAAGATGCCATCGATAAACTAAAGGCAGGTGCTGATTTGGTGCAGGTTTTTACAGGCTTTGTTTACGAAGGGCCGGGATTGGTGAAAAAAATCAATAAACAAATTTTAAAAGAAATGTCACTAACGGTCTTTTGAACATCGCATTTCTTCGTTAGATTGGAAATGGCAATTTCTATATCTTGGATATTTTCGGGACGTAAAAATAGATCACTGAATAAAATCTGAGAATAAAAGGTGTTAAAAATGCTAAAAAGAAGCAGTAAAAATATCATTAGTAGTTGTTTTTGGTAATAGAATTGATTTTTTCTTTTAATAGGTTAATACTGTATTCTTCCACCATTTCTTTAAATTTGCTTACGAGCATAATGACAAAATGGCTTTGCTGTTTTGCCAGTAATGTGTTTTAAATTCAGTTCCATATTCAATAAGTTACAAAAACTTTAGCTTTGCCATCCTAAAATTCAGCCGATGACACCACAATACATTCCCCGAACTATTTACACCGAAGAGCATGAACTGTTTCGGCAAGCCGTAAAAGATTTTTATCAAAAAGAAATCGTACCCTACCATGATCAATGGGAAGAAGACAAGCAAATCTCACGTGAAGCGTGGGAAAAAGCAGGGCAAATGGGTTTTCTCTGCACGGGCATGCCCGAAGAATATGGTGGAGCTGGGCTTGATTTTCGCTACAGCGCCATTCTTATCGAAGAATTGATAAAAACGGGCTGCGATGGGCCTGGCTTTGGACTGCATTCAGATATTGTTGCGCCCTACATTTTGCATCTCGGCACCGAAGAACAGAAGAAAGAATGGCTGCCCAAAATGGCTACAGCAGAAGTGATTAGTGCCATCGCAATGACCGACCCWAGTGCGGGCAGCGACTTGCAGGGCATCAAAACAACCGCTGTGAAAGAAGGAGACCACTACATTGTGAATGGTTCGAAGACATTTATAACCAACGGCTACATGTGTGATATGGCGATTGTAGTGGCAAAAACCGATCCTGAAAAAGGCGCGCACGGCACCAGCTTGCTACTGATGGACACCAATATGGAGGGATTCACCAAAGGTAAGCCMCTGAAGAAAATCGGCATGCATGCGCAAGAYACCAGCGAGCTRTTTTTYGATAATGTGAAAGTGCCTGTTTCTAACTTGCTCGGCAAAGAAAACGAAGGTTTTTACTACCTGATGCAGGAGCTGCCGCAGGAACGTTTGCTGGTCGGCATTATTTCATTGGAACTGGCCGTAGCTACACTGGAACATACCCTTAAGTACACYTCAGAAAGGCAGGCGTTTGGRCGYTCCATCAATAAATTCCAGCACAACAGTTTTAAGTTGGCYGAAATGTACAGCAAGGTGCAACAAGGGCGTGTGTTCATAGACAAATGCATTGAATTGCACGTGGAAGGCAAACTGGAGATACCCACCGCAGCGATGGCCAAATACGCCATGAGCGACATGGCATGCGAGGTGACGGATGAGTGCCTACAGCTACACGGTGGTTATGGTTACATGTATGAATACTTCGTTGCCCGTGCTTGGACTGATGCCCGTGTGCAGAAGATTTATGCTGGCTCTAATGAAATTATGAAAGAGCTGATTGCGCGGTCTATTATTGTCTGATGAAAATTAAAGTTTGTGGGCTTCGGGATGCGGAAAACATTAGACAAATTGCTGAGCTTCAGCCCGATTACATGGGCTTTATTTTCTACGAAAAGTCGCCACGGTTTTGGGGCGATTTACTTCCCTTCGATCAAAGATTAGAAGGAATTAAAAAAGTGGGTGTTTTTGTCAATTCAACCATCGAAAACATCGAACAAAAAGCAGATGGATTTGATTTGGATTACATCCAATTGCATGGAAACGAAACGGCTGAATTCTGCCAGCGGCTGCAAGGTAAGGGCTTCAAAATCATCAAGGCTTTTCAAATTTCAAATGATTTTGATTTTAGCATTTTGAAGGATTACAAACCCTATTGCGATTTCTTTTTGTTCGACACGAAAACCAACAATTACGGTGGTTCGGGAAAACAATTCGATTGGAAAATCCTTGAAAATTACGATAACGAAATGCCATATTTTTTGAGTGGTGGAATTGGGCTGGAAGAAACTGAAAAAATTAAAGGATTAAAAGAATTAACCATTCATGCTATAGATGTCAATAGCAAATTTGAGATTGAACCGGGGTTGAAGGAAGTGGATAAGCTGAAACAATTATTTTCAAAATTGAGTGATGAAATACGGTGTTGATGATAAAGGCTATTACGGGGAATTTGGTGGAGCATTCATTCCTGAAATGCTCTATCCGAATGTAGAAGAACTGCGCCAGAATTATCTCAAAATCATCGAAAGCGAAGATTTTCAAAAGGAATTTCGTCATTTGCTAAAGGATTATGCTGGGCGGCCTTCTCCACTGTATTTTGCGAAGCGACTTTCAGAGCAATACAACACCAATATTTACCTCAAAAGAGAAGATTTAAACCACACGGGTGCGCACAAAATAAACAACACTGTCGGGCAGATATTGTTGGCGCAACGGCTGGATAAAAAGCGCATCATTGCTGAAACAGGCGCTGGGCAACATGGTGTAGCAACCGCTACGGTTTGTGCGCTCATGGGCTTGGAGTGCATTGTTTATATGGGTGAAGTTGACATTAAACGGCAAGCGCCCAATGTTGATAAAATGAAGTTGCTTGGCGCTGAAGTCAGGCCGGCAACTTGCGGCAGTAAAACCCTGAAAGATGCTACCAACGAAGCCATCCGTGACTGGATAAACAATCCAGTGGATACGCATTACATCATTGGGTCGGTGGTGGGGCCGCATCCCTATCCCGATATGGTGGCGCGTTTTCAGTCAGTGATTTCGGAAGAGATGAAGCTGCAATTGAAAGAAAAAATAGGAAACGAAAATCCAGATTACATCCTTGCTTGCGTGGGAGGCGGCAGCAATGCCATTGGCGCTTTTTATCATTATCTCGAAAACGAAGCCGTAAAACTCATTGCTGTGGAAGCAGCTGGGAAGGGAATAGACAGTGGCTATTCGGCAGCCACAACCGTGCTCGGTAAGCCAGGAATCATTCATGGCAGCAATACCCTTTTGATGCAAACCGATGACGGTCAAATCATAGAACCACACAGCATTTCAGCTGGATTGGATTATCCAGGCATTGGACCGGTGCATGCACATTTGATGAAAACAGGTCGAGCACAATTTGTCTCGATAACAGATGACGAAGCGGTGCATTCAGCTATTCGGTTGAGCCGCCTCGAGGGCATCATTCCCGCTCTTGAATCGGCTCATGCATTGGCATATTTAGATAAATTGAATGCGAAAGAGGACGAAAATGTTGTTGTGAATTTATCAGGAAGAGGGGACAAAGACATGGAAATATTGATTGAAGAATTAAGAAATTGGGATAATTGAAAAAATTAGAAAATCATACTAACTATTTGTTACTAAGCATTTAATTTATACTTTTTAGCAAACTGATATTTTACATTTTAAAGTATGGGAATATATGTTCAATACGGTTGCGGGTCATGTGCTCCGAAAGATTGGATAAATTTTGATGCTTCCCCCACACTTAAAGTTCAAAAAACCCCTGTTGTTGGGTTTCTGTTAAGAAAAAAATTAAATGCAATATTTCCGGAAAATGCCAAATGCGGAGACATTGTAAAGGGGCTGCCCATTAAAGAAAAGTCTTGTGATGGAGTATTTTGTTCTCATGTTCTTGAACATTTATCTTATGAAGATTTCATAAAAGCAATTGTAAACACGCATAAAATATTAAAACCAAATGGGATTTTTCGCCTCGTAATGCCAGATCTTGAAAACCTCATTAGCTCGTATATCAAAAACAAAGAAGATAACAACCGGGAAGCAGCCACACACTTTGTGAAAAATACCTTAATGGGCCAGGAAAAGAGAACGAAAGGCATGAGAGCTTTGCTGGAATCAATTTTTGGAAATTCAAGACACTTGTGGTTATGGGACAAAGACGCAGCAATAGTTGAATTAGAAAAAGTTGGCTTTAAAGCTATCAGAGCTTGCGAGTTTAATGATTGTGAGGATGAAATGTTTAAATTGGTAGAGTCCGAAGATAGGTTTCAAGGATCTATAGGGTTAGAAATGAGAAAATAGAAGTTGCATAAATTTGTACCACATCAAATCGAATTACTAACTGCTTTCGTTCAATGCTGGTTAAAGAAACCATTCGAAATAGATGGGAATTTGTAATTCTTAGAAATGAATCGGATTAAAAAACTGTTTGAGCATAAAAACAAAAACATTCTTTCACTTTATTTCACTGCCGGTTTTCCAAACTTAGATGACACTGTTCCCATTCTTGAGGTGTTGCAGGAAAATGAGGTTGATTTGGTGGAAATCGGCATTCCGTATTCTGACCCGTTAGCTGACGGCCCAATCATWCAAGAGAGCAGTTCGATGGCGATTAAAAATGGAATGACWCTCAAATTRCTTTTCGATCAGCTRAASGGTATTCGGGAGAAAATYCAAATTCCATTGATTTTAATGGGRTATTTAAAYCCTGTAYTGCAATACGGRGTAGAAAAYTTCTGCAAAAAGTGTAACGAAAYYGGCATTGATGGAGTGATTCTGCCGGATTTRCCTTTAGATATTTATCAAACTGAWTATCAATCMCTTTTTGAAMRGCATGGGTTGAAAAAYATTTTTTTRATTACYCCTCAAACTTCCGATGCGCGYATTCGKCAKATAGATGAAATTTCTGATGCYTTTATTTACATGGTTTCGTTTTCGAGCATTACAGGCCGCAAATTAGATGTGGAAAACCAAAAAGAATATTTCGAGCGAATCGAAAAAAKGAGKKTGAAAAACCCAYGTCTTATTGGTTTTGGAATTCGCGACAAAGAAACTTTTTCATTGGCCTGTAAATATGCTGAAGGAGCGATTGTWGGAAGTGGYTTTATCAATGCMATTAGTGRAAAAAGCAATTTTYCTGAAACAATTCATTCTTTTGTACAACAAATTRCACATGAGYAGCTATGTTAAAAGCCRGAGATAATGTCTTTACKTATTTTAAGAAGGAATTAGGTTTTTTTTTCACATTGATATTATGGRYGYTGGCAGGAARATACGGAGGATTTTTTGYAGCRRTTCCWRTCATWYTKATCACACTTCTWTTATACAAAAGAGCWAATAATTATTATTATTTGYTCATTGGGTTTTGGTTCATTCTTATTTTARGMGATAGCCGCGAACAATATTTTRATTTTGCTAARTCGTCCAAAACGATTTATTTCYTGTTTCNNTTTTTTANNTATATCTWTTTAACAGKAAARATTTCAAKGKRATYAGCAATCCGGTTTTTAAGTATTTTMTGCCATTTTTGATTTTTTCCTTGATTCTTGTTTTTCGTTCTGATGTCACACTTATCTGTTTTCAGAAAACACTTTCTTATGCTTTGCTTTTTCTTATCGTGCCCGCCTATCTAATTAAGTTGATTTCGGAAAAAGGAGAAGAAGTAATTAAATGGATTAATTATTTTGGTCTATTCATATTGCTTGTAGGGCTTGCTTTTTATCTTTTGGGGCAAGATATTGCTTTTTTAGGAGGAAGGTACAGGGGGATTTTAGGTAACCCGAATGGTCTGGGCATATTTTCGACTTTATTGCTACTATTTTTTGAAATATCAAGAAATAAATTTCCTAAGCTGTTTTCAAAAAAAGAGATGTGGTTGATCTATACTGTATTGTTGCTAAGCCTGGTGCTTTCTCAGGCCAGAACATCTTTGTTTACCGTACTGATTTTTCTCTTTTTTAATTATTTATACAAATACTCTGCATTTTTGGGGTTTTTGATATTTTTAATGTCGATATTTATTTATCAAATAGTTTTAAATAATATAATTGAAATAATATTATTTTTAAATCTTGAAGAGTATTTCAGAATCGAAACGATTGATGAGGGTTCAGGAAGATATGTGGCTTGGGATTTTGCGTGGGAAAACATTCAAAAGAATTTTTTCATCGGCAAGGGTTTTGTTTTTGCCGATGATTTATTTCACAAGAATTATGTTCCACTCAGCAAGATGGGACATCAAGGAGGCGTGCACAACTCCTATTTGAATTTTTGGCTTGATACCGGCCTGGTAGGGCTTATATTATATTTTGTTGGATTTTTTATGCTGTTTATAAAGGCGGCAAAAAGAAACAAAGCCGCTTTGCCCATCATGTATGCTGTATTGTTTTCAATCACCTTTGAATCATGGTTAAATTCATCTTTAAATTCATTCACAATTATTTTTGTTATGATTGTTACATTATTGTTTCAAGACAATGAGTCGGTATCCAAAGAAAGTCATCTTCCTATACACTGAACTGGCGGAATATTTTTTAGCATGTGTGAGAGAATTAGCTAAAGAAGGCTTAGAAACACACATCGTAAGGTGGTCTGTTAATGAGGAGGCTCCTTTTGATTTTCAAGCTAAAACAGGTGTATTTTTTTACAATCGAAGCACATAT
>NVWW01000155.1 GCA_002746335.1 Flavobacteriales bacterium
AATTGAAACCATTGGATTGCGGTATTTTAATGTTTTTGGACGCAGGCAAGACCCTGAGGGTGCCTATGCGGCTGCCATACCTAAATTTATAAAAGCGTTTATTGCTGGCAAATCTCCTGTAATTTATGGTGACGGTACGCAAACCCGAGATTTCACCTACATTGAAAATGTGATTCAAGCCAATCAATTGGCCGCATTAACAGAACTCCCTCAAGCTGCAAATCAAGTGTATAATGTAGCTTATGGGGAAAGCTCCAACCTAAATGAACTGGTGCAGCTTTTAAAAGAATTATTGATCAAATTTGATTCGGCAATAAAAGATATTTTTGTGGAGTATGGAACTGAAAGAGTAGGGGATATAAAACATTCATTGGCATCCATAGAAAAAGCAAAAGAGTTACTTGAATATCGTCCTGAGTATAATTTCGAAAATGGACTAAAAGAAGCAATTAAGTGGTATTGGGAGTCCCTCAAAATAGAGCTGGCTGGATAAAATAAGTCGGTCATTCACCAATTAAATGCGCAGCAAGTTTCTTCCCCAATCAGAATTCTTTAAAAACGTAGCGACTTTAATAACAGGTACTGCAATTTCGCAGTTCATTCCTTTTCTCATTTTACCCGTTTTGCAGCGGTGGTTTTATTCACCGGAAGATTTTGGGCTTTTGGCTGTTTACATCTCATTAACCACAGTTTTTACCAATGTTTCCACTTTTAAGTATGAGTACGCGATCGTGCTGCAAAAGCGATTAAAAAATGCTGCTAATCTTGCTTTTCTCTCTTTTTATTTTGTGCTTGGGGTTTCTCTGATTTCGTTAATAATCAGTGTGGTATTCAAAAAACAATTGACTGGTTATTTCGAAATTGGAAGTAGCAATAATTTTTTGCTGTTGGTACCGGTTACTGTTTTGTGCGTGGGTATTTATGAGATTTTTAATTATTGGAATAATCGTGAAAAGAGATTTAGCACAATGGCATTCAGTAAGGTAGTGCAAACCGGAACTGCTGAAACTACCAAATTGCTGAGCGGGCTTAAAGGCTTAATTTCCGGAGGATTGATAGTTGGCCGTGTAATGGGGCAGTTTTTTTCGTTAGCCTATATGTTTTTTCATTTCTTAAAAAGAGATGTTAAAATTCTTCGTTTGCACTCAGTGAAGAAAATGCGTCAATTGGCAGTCGCTAACAAAGAGTTTCCTTTGTTTACCGCTCCCAGCACTTTTCTCACTGCACTCATTTATTTCACTTATATCAACCTGTTTTTGAAATATTATGGTGCAGAAGCCGTGGGTATGATTGGTGTTTCCATGAGCTATGTGGCTGCCGGAATGGGAATTATATCAACCTCTATATCACAAGTATTCTACCGTGAAATTGCTGAAATTACTGACAAGAAACGGCTGCAATATTTTTACCTCAGGTTTGCTATTCGACTTTTTGCTTTAAGTATGGTTTTAGTGATGAGTGCATATTTGATACCAGACAGATGGGTAGTTTATGTGCTCGGTGAGAAGTGGAGCTCACTAATGGAAGTATTGCGCATCATCATTTTATGGCTAAGCATCTATTTTGTTTCTACTTCTCTTGGATTTATATACATAAAAGTAGGAAGGCAGCGCGCTATGTTGGTTATCAGGGGTGTTCATTTGGTCTTACTTACATTTGGAATTTGGTTGGCGCATCATTCGTTTGGAGATTTTTACACTACGCTATGGACTTTCACTTGGATTCAAAGCGCATTTTACATTTTTGCGATTTTGATTGCTGTATATTTTATTCGGCAGTGGAAGGCGCCTGAACCAACCAGTGGCTCAGATCGCGGTTGATGAGCTGTGACAATTGCAAAACGTCTTCTCTGAAAATTTCCTGTAATTCTTTTTTTAATTCGATACTCATCGCCTTTCGCTGAACTTGTCTTGCATTCATTTCGCTAATAGTTCCAATTACCCCTAACCTTTTGATCCCTATCATTTTTTTTGCCTTTTGTGACAACCTGACAAGCGGCTGCGGAGGCTTTCTTAAAGCATTGGCCAGCCAAACCGAACGTGAAGCTTTGTTCGCATTGATTTGCTCGAAATCCCTTTTGCCATCATCAGAAACTTCGAGAAATTCAAGCAATTCTTTATATACTCCGGCAGTATTACTTTTAAAATCATCGAACAAAATCACTTTGAATTGATTTTTGGGTAAGAGTTTTTTAACCCTTTCCACTTGTTTGCTAAGTTTTCCAATCTTTTCGTAATCAACAAAAAGTAACTCGCGGCATAATTCGGGTAAGTGGCTTCCTGTTCTTCTTTCCGCTATTAATTTCCACGCTGTTTCAAAGTCTTCCACATTTTCATCTCGGCTGAAAAGCGCTTGAGAATGCCAGGAGTAAACCATCTCTACAGGGTTGCGAATCATCACAATGATTTTCGCGTTTGGATTGAATTCCAGAATATTTTTCACAGCATCCTTTGAATACAAATACCAAACAGATCCTTCTCCAATAGCTTTGTGCTTTTCGGTKGYGTCTGCAAAGCATGTGTTAAGGTATTTTTCTTCGGAAAAAATAAACCTGAATTTTTCGCTGAAATCAGTGCAGAAATAATGCGGCTCCTTTAAATCAGCAAAATAGACTTCCGGGTGTGTTCGYAGGTATTCGCTCAAAGCAGTAGTGCCGCACTTTGGTGCCCCGATAATGAAAAAATTTGGCTTTTGCATAGGAGAAATTCAAGAACGAAAGTACGGTTTTCTAACGTATATTTGGCGGCAATATAAAGGAACGTGCATATTTTAATGATACCGGATTGTTGGCCTTATTTTAAAGGTGAATTGGTGGGGATTTTCTTCATGCAGCAAGCGGATGCATTAGCTGAAAAAGAAATTAAACTTGGTGTTGTTGTGCCTGAAATTAGGCATATGAAAGCGATAAAGTATRTGAGTAAGGATGAAACGCCCCTGATGAAAATTTACAGGCATGACAGAACCTATCCTGTGCTCAAAAAGGCCATTTATCGGTTGGTCCCTCATTTTACTTTTTTTCAGGAATATTACTATAACCGGTTTTTAAAACAACTTTATAAAAGCTATGTGAAAGAATTCGGCAAGCCCGATATTATTCATGCTCAACAGGGACTTTGGGCAGGATGGGGATGTGTGAACTTGCAAAAAAATATCACTGAAAAAGCTCCGCTTTTAATCACAGAACATTCTTCAGCTATCAAACGCAGAATGCTTAGTGCAAGAGAAGAAAATTTGTTGCGTAAATCCTATAGGCAAGCAGATAGAGTGGTAGCAGTAAGCAGCGACCTGAAAAAATCCATGYWGGAATTAGTGCCTGAAGTTGAAATTGATGTCATTCCCAATATGGCCGACCTATCTGATTTTGTGCTTCAGGAAGACCCATCAAAGCGAAGTAAAAACAATATTATCACCGTTGCATCGCTCAACTCCAATAAAAGGATTGATTTGCTGATAAGAGCATTTTCAGAATCGCTTAAGCACATCCCTGAATTACGATTAACAGTAGTTGGTGATGGCCCTGAACTCAATAATTTAAAAGAGCTTTGTGTCAACTTAAAAATTAGTAATAAGGTTACCTTTGCCGGCCAATTAATTGGAAAAAAAATCAATGAATTACACCAAACGCACGGCATTTTTGTTTCAGCAAGTCGTGTTGAAACCTTTGGTATTGTGCTAATTGAGGCAATGGCAACCGGCATGCCAGTAGTATCTACCAAGTCAGGAGGACCGGAGGATTTTGTAGATGAAATCAACGGAATGTTATGTGAATCAGGAGGCATTAAAAATGCTATTTTGCAAGTACACGCTAATTATGAAAAATACAATCCAGTTGAAATTAGGAAATACGTATTCGATAATTACAGTTATTCAGCAGTAGCAGATAAAATTGTAAATTATTATAAATCGATGTTGAGTTAAATGGAAAGAGCATACCAAATATGCACAAGGTGCATCATGGATATTACAGATCCTGAAATCACTTTTGATGAAAATGGAGCGTGCAACCACTGCACAGAATACTATGAGCGTAGACCGCAACTGGTACCAGAAGGCGAAGCACAGAAAGCGCGATTGAATGAATTGGTTGCAGAAATGAAAGAAAAAGGGAAGGGCAAAGATTACGACTGTATTATTGGAATAAGCGGTGGAGTTGACAGTTCTTACATGGCTTATAAGGTAAAGGAGTTGGGTATTAGGGCGTTAGCTGTTCATTTCGATAATGGGTGGAACTCYGAGTTGGCAGTAAARAACATTGAAAACATTGTAAAAAAACTCGGGTTTGATTACCAAACTTACGTAGTAGATTGGGAAGAGTTTAAAGATGTTCAATTGGCATTTTTTAGAGCATCGATAGCCAATATTGAAGCACCGTCAGACCACGCTTTTCTGGCGGCTATTTTTCAATTGTGCAATAAATACGGTATCAAGTATGTSCTTACGGGMAGTAATTATAAYACCGAAGGAATTTTACCTAAAAGCTGGGGRTAYTCAGCCCGYGACTTAACACCCATCAAGGCCATTCACAAACAGTTTGGCACAATGCCCATGAAAACCTATCCCCGGTTGGGATATGGCGCAGAGATTTACTACAACATGATTAAACGCATCAAATTCGTTCGTTTGCTTCATTATATCCCATATGTAAAAGCGGAAGCAATGGATGTGCTTGAAAACAAATTGGATTGGCAGTATTATGGGGGAAAGCATTACGAATCGGTATTCACCCGTTTTTTTCAGGGCTATATATTGCCAAAAAAATTTAAAATTGACAAACGGAGAGCACACCTTTCAACATTAATTTGCAACAACGACTTTTCCCGCGAAGAAGCACTGGAAGAAATGAAAAAAGAAACTTACCCTCCGGAAATGTTAAAACAAGACAAAGAATACGTGTTCAAAAAATGGGGGTTAACGAAAGAAGAATTTCAAGAAATTATGGATAAGCCCATTAAATCATACAGAGATTATCCTAATCAGGAGAAGTTTTTCAAACTGCTGTATTCTGTTTATAGTAAGATTCGAAAGATATGATAGTCATTGTCGATTATGCAGTGGGTAACATCGGTTCCATTTTAAATATGTTGAAGAAAATTGGTGTTGAAGCTATGATTTCTTCTTCAGCAGAAGATCTGGAAAAAGCAGACAAACTCATTTTGCCCGGTGTAGGCGCTTTTGACAGTGGTATGAACAAGCTGCAAGAACTCGGGTTTGTTGATGTGCTGAATAAAAAAGTTCTCGAAGAAAAAACGCCAATCCTCGGTATTTGTTTGGGTATGCAACTGATGACAAAAGGCAGTGAAGAAGGCATATTGCCTGGGCTCGGGTGGTTTGATGCCAAAGCTGTCAAATTCATTTTTGAGAATGGCAGTAGACTTAAAGTGCCACACATGGGCTGGAATTATGCGGACACTGCAAAGCCTAGCAAATTGTTCGAAAATATGTTTGATGATCCCCGTTTTTATTTTGTTCATTCCTATTACATCAAATGCAATTGTACTGAAGATGTACTGTCAGAAACCAATTACTCGGTTGGTTTTGTAAGTGGTTTTGAGCGTGATAACATTTATGGAGTGCAGTTTCATCCCGAAAAAAGCCATAAATTCGGGCTTCGGTTCCTGAAAAACTTTTCAGAATTGTAATGAGACAAATGATTCCGAGAGTAATTCCCGTGCTTTTGTTGAAAAATGCCGGGCTGGTGAAAACCGTAAAATTCAAGGAACCCAAGTATGTGGGAGACCCTTTGAATGCTGTGAAAATTTTCAATGAAAAAGAAGTAGATGAACTTGTTTTTCTTGACATTACTGCTACCGTTAAAAACATGCCGCCCCCCCTAAAACTACTTTCCGAAATTGCCAGCGAATGTTTCATGCCTTTTTGCTATGGTGGTGCTATTCGAACCATCGAAGACATCAAGCAAATCACCAATTCGGGTGTGGAAAAGGTATCTATTAATAACTACGCAGTTGAAAACCCTGATTTCATAGAAAAAGCAGCAACTATTTTCGGCAGTTCTACTATTGTGATTTCTATTGACGTAAAGAAAAACTTCTGGGGAAAATACGAGGTCTATACAAAGGGAGGAAAAAACAATACAAAACTTGACCCAGTGAAATTTGCCGTGGAGATGAACAAAAGGGGAGCCGGTGAGATTTTGCTCAATTCTATTGATAGAGATGGCACGCAAGCTGGATTTGATATTGAATTGGTTAAAAAAGTTTCCTGTGAAGTTGATGTGCCAGTGATTGCTTGCGGAGGCTCAGGTAGCGTTGAGCACTTGGCAGAAGCAATAAAAGACGGTGGCGCATCAGCTGTGGCTGCAGGTAGCCAATTTGTTTTTCACGGAAAACACCGTGCAGTACTCATTAATTATCCTTCTCAGCAAGAATTAAAAGCTGCGTTTTCCTGATTAAATGAACATATTCTTAAATATTGTTTAAAAGACAAAAGATGAAATTTGTCTTAATATGCTTTTCCACATTGTATTTTACTGTAGAATTTCCACTGGTTGCCCAAATTACGTTTGAAAAGACATTGGGTGGAATTAGTAGAGACCAAGGATATTGTGTGCGCCAAACATTTGATGGTGGATATGTAGTTACTGCAAATACGTCAAGTTATGGCGCGGGACAATGGGATTTATTGCTTACAAAAACAGATTCGGTAGGCAATATCGAATGGTCTAAAACCTATGGCAGCACATTGCTCGAACATTACCCCTGGGGTGTTTATCAAACTGCAGACAGCGGTTATTTTATAGCCGGGATGACGTTAACCGCTGGCATTAACTATTACGATGGCTATATGCTGAAAGTTGATAAAAACGGTACCGTGCAATGGAGCAAAGTTTTTGGAACAGTGGGTTCTGATTACTTGTGGTGTGGCATTGAAACTTATAATAAACAGTATGTTGCAGTAGGATATACCTGGAATTTCGGAGCCGGTGAAACAGA
>NVWW01000019.1 GCA_002746335.1 Flavobacteriales bacterium
TGAATACTATGATCAAGTAAGGCATGCTTAATGAACCGCCGTATACGACAACGTACGTACGGTGGTGTGAGAGGTGCACTCCGCCGCTAGTTAGTGGCGGAGCCACCTTCTCGATTGGCAGTAGTTATTTTTTATTTTCCATTTCGTTTATTCCTTTAAGTAGGGCAGATTATATTATAATTCGAATTTATTCTGAAAGATTAAGTTGCCATGAAATACCATATTTATCTTCACACCATCCGAATTTTTTACYAAAGCCGTAATCCCCAGAATCGTAGTTGTCAAGAGGAAYCATAATCTGACCTCCATTTGAAGAAAGTTTTTCGAATAAAGTTTGTATSTCATTTTCAGAGTTACATTCAACGAACAGTGATACCCCTGGTGTAAATGACCAAGCGTGATTAAAATTACTTTCGGAAACCATGWACTCTGTACCATTTAATGTRAATACTCCATATTTGATAAGCTCCGGTGTTCCTCCAGCYTCTCCTTCTAGGTATTTTATTATGCTKTTAATTTCCGAATTCGGAAAGATAGAAGTGTAGAAATTTATYGCTTCTTCAGCCTTTCCGCATTGGTCACCTACAAATGTTAGAAATGTTGTTGTTTTCATTTTTTTTKWAATTTGAGTTCAAACCCAAAATTATCAATTAGATAATTAACTTGCTTCTCGAAAGTTGCTATTATTAATTATTGGCAGAATTGGCAAWTGTKAAGCTCTTTTTCGTAAAATGTTATTCTAGTGTTTTCTCATTACTGCCAACGAACTTGATAAAATGAGTTTTAATTCATTTTATCTATTGTTGTAGCTCGTTCATTTTCCTCTTTCTCAATAAGTATCTAGAAATAATAATTTCTACCGCTGAGACAGACAACAATAGAATCAACATTAGAGTCATTGATAGATAGTTTCCGAAAAAAAAATTATTTACGAATTTTTTTAGCTTCAYAATAAAAGGCCGGGCGATATTTATTTCAGTCAAGTCATTTAAGTCCGCATCCATTAGAATCGAAACATCGTCAGCATCAAGTCCAGTGTAATCTGCTGTTTTATCAGTCAAGTATGAGTTTATATAGGACTTAAGGAGAATATTATTACTCGCTTTTAGGATTTTATTGATTGTTTTGGCCTTAAAACGATCAAAGTATCCATCAGATGCAGGCTCGATTATTATTGGGTTCTTTTCAACGTATTCGTCAATTACGTAATCCAATGAATTTGAAATGGAGAATTTTTGTTCTGTATCTTCCAAGTCCTTTATTTTGAAAACAGTTATCAAATATTGTTGGAATATGATTGAATACTCGTTGGTTATTTCAACTACTTCCGGAGTATACTTGTCAATCAAAACATTTGAGGCTCTGTGCATACCTATTATTGGCCCCATCGCAGAACCCCATATAGCAAAAATGACAGGAATGAATAGATAATTTATTTTTGAGGCAAAATGCAAGATCTTGTTAGATCTTTTAAAGAAAATGACCTTTCTAGTTAAAACCAATATTGCTATTCCAATAAAGAGTCCAACAATAATACCCCCAATAACCCCAATAAACACTGATGGGATAAACGTTTCAAGCAAAAAATTACCAATGTCTTCTGGCAGATTAAATCCACCTAATTTTCCTATTAACTTTCCCATTTATTCAAATTACTAATGTGCTACAACATCTGTATAAAGTGCAATGCACTTTATACGCTTATGGTTTGATTTCTTTTAACTTGTTATTAATCAGCAATTTATCTTTTATATTCCGTCCAATAGGCACGTAATATTGTGCAGAGAATTGGTTGCAACCTGCGTATAAATAGCTGTAGTCTTCAATACATTGTATCCCAACTCGTTATCTCATTACCAAAAGTATGATAAAACTCGAAACAGCGGCTACCCTCTTATTTCTCCGCTTTTTGCCTTGTTGTGTGGGGTTTTTTCAATACAGGATTAACTGGGTACAAGAAAACACGGCTGTTTTCTTTTTAGTTTGTTGGTTTCTTATTATGACGCGCCAAACCTGAGTGGTTCTTCCTAAATGTTCTGCGCTGCATTCACATTCTAAATTACCTTCTCTAATTGCTCCGGTAAAATTACTTTTAAGTTCCAGTGTTGTAAAAGATTTTCCTTTTTCAGGAAGGTGTGCTATAGTACAGTAGCCGGCTACTGTATCGGCAAAGGCCACTATGCTGCCGGCATGTAAAAAACCATTTGGAGCAAACAGTGTCTTTTTCACAGGCATTTCAGCAATCATTTTGCCTTCTTCTACCTGTTTGATGACAATCCCCAATAATTCAGGAAAGTGTCCTTTACTAAAGTTATTAAAATAGTTAGGATCAAGCACTTGATTAAACATAAGGTCTTTTTTCTTTTAATTAATGGTTTGCGATTAGCTTAGCGCAAGTTTTCAATGCATTATATCCCAACTTATTATCTCATTATCAAAAGTATGATAAAACTCGAAAAAGCGATTAAGGCAACAAAGAAAGGGGGAAAGAAATAATGCTGTTTGATAATGCAATGCTTTTTATTCTATTATCATTTTGCCAGTGGCGATTATCTGTCCGTCTGTTCGCAATTGGAAGAAGTACAAACCGCTGGCAAGATTTCCCCTCCTGATTTCAACATGCCCGTCTATAATATTGTTAATATGCATTACCCGCTGTCCCTTAGAACTATGAAGATCTAAAATATATTTATCTGCATTTGCACTCTCAAATTCTATAATGGCAATGTCAGTTAGTGGGTTTGGATATACTCTTATTGAAGATGGTTTTTCTGATTCAGTCATTCCAACGGTAGAGCAAATTAATGTATCGCCAGTAATTTGACTAATAAAAGATAAGTTGATATTATTGGTGATTAATCCAGAGGAAACAGAAGTTCCCGAACCTTCAATCGTGCTTGGAAGGCCAACGGATGTATTTGCAGATAATTGATTGCATTCAAGAACACCATCCGGGCCAACTTTAATTATAGAACTTGATTCTCCAACGCCAAAACTGCTGAATCCACCGACTATGACAATATTGTCGTTAGCGATTTCTTCAACCTGATACCCTTGCTCATATGAGGGACCGCCTATTGTTTTGCTCCATAAAACATCACCATTTAGATCTGTTTTGATAAGATAAATATCTCCATTTCCAGCCCCAAAGCTCTCTGTATCGCCAGAAACTAAGAACCCCCCATCAACGGTTTGAACGACTGAATAAGCCCTGTCAGAACTACTACCTCCATACGTCTTGCTCCAAATAATATGACCCAGGTCATCTGTTCTTATTAGGTAAACGTCCTGTGATCCTGCCCCAAAACTGATTGTATAGCCGGCTATTATGAATCCGCTATCACTAGTCAAAGAAACAGAGGTGCCCCATTCATAATCTCCACCTCCATACGTCCTTGTCCAGAGGGTATCACCGTTCCCATTTGTTTTGACGAATAATATATCGAAAGTGGACCCAATAAGTTTGTTGCCCACAGTTACATATCCGCTATCCAGCGTTTCCTGAACAGAATAGAATGTGCCACCAAATGCCTTGTCCCATTCAATATTTCCGGTTTCGTCTACTTTAAATAAATAATCTCCGGTAATTATATATCCATCATCTGATGTTTGTTTAACGTCAAGCCCCCACTGAGTAAGTGGGCCACCATATGTTTTTGACCACTCTAAATCTCCGTTACTGTCTGTTTTAATAAGGTGGATATCGTAATCTCCTGCAATCGTTCTGTTGGAATACCCAGTAATAATATACCCACCATCTGATGTTTGTTGGACTGCCTTGCCTTGGTTTTCCAAGGTATCACCGTAGGTCTTACTCCACATAATCTCTCCATTCTTATCTAATTTCACTAAATATACATCCCAATCGGGCCATATGCCGAAATCATTGGTGATTCCAACGGCAATAAAACCGCTATCGACTGTCGAATTAATTGAATTCAAGTAAGTCTGCGACTCACCTACAACTTTATGAAAGTTATCTTGAGCATTAAGTGTAAATGCGGGGAAACAAGATGCTATTAATGCAAACACATATACCGTCTTCATATATTTTGGTAAATAATATCGCATTTCATATAACGGCCGTAAAGTGCATTGCCCTTTATATACCTATTGCAGGCATCATTATCTCATTATCAAAGGTATGATAAAACTCGAAAAAACGATTAAGGCAATGAACACATGCCTCTGAATCGGTTCTTCACCCGGTTTAACGGCAAAGGGCTTGAAGTTCAACAAAATCATAAAAGCGTTGCATCATTACGAAAAAGATATTTTTACTTTTGGTTGAATCTTCGGCAGATGTACTTTCTACGGCTTTTTCAGCATTCTAAAATCCTTTTTGCGCTCATTGCCGCTTTTTGCCTGTTGCAGGGGTTTTTCACTTACAAGGGCGTGGAGACCTTCCCGTTTTTCAATTTCGGTATGTATTCTGAAATGTTTCCCGAAAAGGAGGTTTACGAAATATTTACCATCAAAACGGGAGGAGAAGTTTTCGATTATGAATCGCTGCCCGTCATCCAGCGCGATTTGCTGTTGAACACCCTGGCTTATTACAAAATAGGGGAAGAAAACGGCTGGAATGACCCTATACAAAACGATATTTCAAACCGGTTTGAAGATAAAGTTTCTGCGGGGCACTATCAGCATATCATTGAAAGCCTGAGCAATGATGCTGATGATAAAATTGCTTTTCAGCAGTGGTTTAAAAGATATTTGGAAAGTGCGGCTGGGAAGGAATTTGAAAAGATTGAAATTTATGTAAACATATACCAATTCGGAAAAAGTCACGAAATAAAATTAATTGACAACAAACTGCTTTTTGAGATTTGAAAACGTTTACCGATAACCAAATCAAATTCATCCGTTATGCCGTTTTTGGGTATGTTTTGGCGGTTTTGCTATTCCGGTTTTATTCCAATTGCCTGACGCATCAATTGCAGCAGCCTGTTTTGAAACTTTTAGAAGCCGATAATACCTATTGGCTGCTGCATTATTTGCAAGTGCCACAAATACTTGCCGGTAACCATTGGCTTGCTGTTTTATTTGACGGGTGCTTGTTTCTCACGGCAATTTTGAGCTTGGGTTTCGCAAAAAACCGCTTTCCCCCGCTTTTGTTTTGGGTGCTGTTTGCGGTTTATTTCATCACTTTTCACTCGTATTTTGTACATCACGGGCATTCACTGGTTGGGGTGATATTCATAACCATTCCATTTTTTGCGAAAAGCGCAAAATCGTTTTCATTGCTGTTTGCGGGAGTTCGCTTTTATACTTTGTTTATTTATGTGTCGGCAGCATTCTGGAAGATTTTCAGGGGAAGCGTTTTTGAATCTAATCAAATGGTAAACATGCTGAAAGAACAGAATATTTCAGTGATGATAAATAACCCCGACTCGTTGCAAGCGGGCATAACAACTTTTTTCGTAAATCATCCTGATTTTACTTTCGGTCTTGGAATGGTTGCAATGCTGCTGCAACTGTTTTTTATAGTTGGGGTTTTCACCAGAAAGTTCGATATGCTGCTGATTTTATCCGGCATTATTTTCCATTTGGGAACCTATATTTTGATGGACATCCAGTTCTGGGAAATCTGGATTTTGTATATCACCTTGATTCCGTGGAACAAACTAAGCAGCTAATTCGGATTCAGGAAGCTGCACACCTAAAACTTCGAACATCGCTTTTGCTTTCATCAGGCATTCTTCGTATTCCTTTTCGGGGATGGATTTGGCTGTGATGGCGCTGCCTGCCATCATTGAAAGGTATTTGGTAAACGCATTGTACAGCATGCTGCGTATCACCACATTGAAATCAAAATCGCCATTAGGCGTGATGTAACCCACTGCGCCTGAAAACAAGCCCCGCTTGGTGGTTTCGTATTTTTCAATCAATTCCATCGCCTTTATTTTTGGGCAGCCCGTCATCGAACCCATCGGAAATGCCTCTTTGATAGCGTCAATAAAATGTACGTCATCACGCAGTTCAGCGCTGATGGTAGAAATCATCTGGTGTACTTGCGAAAAGGTATAAATTCCAAACAATTCATCCACTATTACTGTGCCATCTTTGGCGGTTCGTGAAAGGTCATTGCGTACTAAATCCACTACCATTACGTTTTCGCTTTGCTCTTTTACATCATGCAAAAGAAGAGATTTTAAAACAGCATCTTCTGCATCGGTTTTGCCTCTTTTAGCCGTGCCTTTTATGGGTTGTGAAATAATCTTATTGCCTTCTTTTTTCAAAAAGCGCTCGGGGCTGGCACAAAGCAGGTACTTATCTCGAAATTTGTAAAAAGCAGAAAACGGAGTAGGAGAAATTTCACGTAATTTCAAAAAGGTATTTAATGGGTTWATTTCGGCATTTTCGGCARAAAATTCCTGGCAGAAATTAGCTTCATAAATAGCACCAAATTGAATGTGCTCTTGAAATTTTCGCACGGTTTGTAAGTATTCTTCTTTGGTGATGCGTGGCTGAATGTTGGGTGCTGGGTGCTGGGTGCTTGGCGCTGGGTATTGTGTTTTAACATCATTGATAATTTCAGCGGCTTCCGTTTCAGAAAGATAATCTGGGTAATGAACAGTGAGTTTGCCGTTTTTTGAAATAAACAAAAATTCAGGCACAAAAAAGTACAGCTGCGGCAGTTGGATGCCATCAAAATTTTCAGATGAAAGATGCTCAACTTCATTTTTTAAATCATAGCTAAAAAACCCAAAGAGCCATTGCGGTTTTTCATTGTAGAATTYCCTSAGYTCTTCAAARCAGTTTTSKGYAGGAATGATTTCTTKRCTTGCGCTTGCAGCAATTAAAAAGTCGTAATTRGCTGTGCTGTCATTGGAAAAAAGMGCACAACACTGGTCAAATTGYTYSGCCCAAGCYARKATGTTTTGAGCRCTAATGCTATTTGCAATGAGGTGTTTCATCGATCAAAGCAAAGTTAAGGATTATGTGCAACGATTGATGTGGATTTGACAAGATTAACTAAAGCGTCAATCCACATCGGATGGTCATTTAAGCTTTCAACCAATTGCAATTTCTCTCCGCCATTTTCAATGAAAAGATCTTTGTATTCTTGGGCGATTTCAATGGTTGTTTCCAGGCAGTCTGCAACAAATGCAGGCGAAAAAACCAACAGTTTTTTAATGCCATTTTTTGCCAATTGTTCGATTACAACATCGGAAAACGGTTCGATCCACGGGTCATTGCCCAACCGTGATTGAAAACAAACGGTGTATTTCTTTTTAGAAATGCCGAGTTTTTCTGCAATCGATCTTGCCGTTACATAACTCCCGGCCAAGTAGCACAGTTTATTTCCGCTGTTTATTTCTGTTTTGCAGCAGTGCGTTTCGCAATTACCATTTTTATGCCCCTTGTTTATTTGTCGTACCGGCAGTCCGTGAAAGCTGAACAAAACATGGTCATATTCTGACAAATCGTGTTGCCTGCCTTTTTCCGCGAAAGCATTGATGAAGCCGTCATCATCATAAAACTTTTCAATGATTTTAATTTCGGGAATTTCTTTCCATTTATTAATGATGCTCATGGCTTTTTCAATTGCCGAACCTGTGCTCGCATCGGCATATTGTGGGAAAAGGGGCAGCACAATCAGTTTTGAGAAATTCATTTTTTCCATCTTTCCCAAAACGCTTTTTAAACTTGGATTTTGATAACGCATTGCCAGTTCCACATGAAAATTTTTACCAAGCGATTCCTGTAGTTTTTCTTTTGCTTTTTTGCCATGATACAATAGAGGAGAACCTTTTTCTGTCCACAATTCCTGATATATTTTGGCAGACTTTGGAGCTCGGGAGGGAACAATAATTAAATTGACCAGCAATTTCCTTTTTAGCCATCCTATGTCCATCACTTTGGGGTCGCTCAGAAATTCAAAAAGATACTTTCGCACATCTTTCACCGAAGGACTGTCGGGTGTTCCGAGGTTAATCAATAAAACTCCCGTATTCATGTCAGCAATTCCTTTTTGCTTTTCTTTCGCACTATGGTCAATAAAATCAAAAGAATGCTTACAAATCCCGAAATTCGGGCGATGTAATCCCCGTTAGCTGTATAAAAAGTAACTTCATCATTCAAATTGATGTTTTGGCTGATAGCAGCGGGCACCCACCATTCTGTGGGCAAAAAAACATCTCCCCGTTGGTTAATAAAACAGGAAATGCCCGTGTTTGCCGAACGGGCAATGCTCCTGCGAGATTCAATTGCCCTTAACCGTGCATAAGCCATGTGCTGGTGGTAGCCAGGGGAATCGTCCCACCAGCCGTCATTAGTGATGATGAAAATTACGTTAGCGCCTTTGTGGATGTACTCATTCACAAATTCACCATAAATCGATTCGTAGCAAATTACAGGGGCTATTTTTGCTAAACTGTTTTCTGCTTTGAAAACTGCTCTTTCTTTTTGCGTGCCCAAGCTGCCTGTTGTACCTCCTAAGTCAATGGCAAATTTTTCAAGAAAACCGAAAAGTGCAGGATAAGGCATCCGCTCAACACCAATAACGAGTTTCGATTTGTGGTACAATTGTGTGTTGTCAGAATTATCCACCTGCATGGCGGTATTAAAATGGTCGTACCAGTAATTCCCTTTTTCATTGTAGCGTGATGTCTCGGTGGATTCAGATTCTTCATCGTAAAACTTAATGGAAGAAATTCCGATAACGATTTTGATTTTTGGGTGTTTATCAATGAAGTCTTTCATAACCCCGTAAGGCATTGACTTTTCAATTTTATCTTCCCAAAGTGATCTGGCGATAGCCGTTTCGGGAAATACGACATAGTCGGTAGAATCGGTGATTGTTCCTTCTGCCAGGTTGAGCATTTCAAGCAATTGATTGCCTGATTCCTTGTAGTTGAACTTTGCATTGTAGGGATCAATGTTGGGCTGGACTACCACTACGTTTATAGGATTCACTTTTTCTTCATAAGTGCCGTAAGCCCACCAGGAAAAAAATATCGGGAACAAAATGAGGTCAATATGTGCTGCTACCAGCCATACAAATACCTTTTTTTTCTTTTTCAAACGCTGGTAATTTTTCAACAAGTAGAAAAGCAAAATATTGCTGAGCAATACCCACAGCGAGCCTCCGAAAACACCCGTGTATTCGTACCACTGTATCCATTTCACTTCGTTGGCAAAACCGTTTCCCAGCGTGAACCACGGCCATGACAAATCCCATTGCATATGGAACCACTCCCAAGAAATCCAGTAAATCACAAGCCCAGTGTAACCCTGCTTTGCACCCACGTGTTTTTTGGTTTTGTGGAAAAGCCAAAAGATGCAGTTCATAAACAGTGCGTTGCATAAAATGGCCATGCCTGCGGTGAAGAATTTGGTGGCCAGAGGTTCAGAAACGCAGTAAATCCACCAGCTTGTTGCAAAATTCCAAATGACAAAACCGAGATATGAGTACCAAAACAGCCGCTTGCCTGAGCGGGCAATTTCATTTTCGAGAAAAAGCATGGGCACCAGCGCTACAAACAGCACAAACGGAAAATCGCCAATGGAAGGCCAGGAGATTGATAACAAAATCCCGCTTAAAGCTGAAAGGCCAAGAAGATGAAGCTTTTTCACTGTAAAATTAAAGCGGCAAAGGTAAGAAATGAAAAAGGCATCGAGAGGGTGACTTTTATTTTGACAGGTTAAGGGACTTACTCCTTCAGATGGCTTCTCCTCACCTGCGTCCTTTGGTGAAGGCAAAAGGTAGCGGTTTTACTTGGCTTTATGTTTTTGGATGCCCTGCACACGTGCATTGTGGTTTCGCAGCGCGTTTAGTTTGAATATTGGACTTGAACACGAGGAAAAGCGGCCCGGTTTAAAGGGGGTTAATTCTCCTGCTTTTCAGCCGTAGATGCAGCCATGCGCTGCATCATTTCGTCTTGGGATACGTCTTCTATGTGGGTAGCAATCCACCAGAGGTTGCCGCAGGGGCCTTTTACTCCTGCGTTGCGGTCGCCATAAAACTGATCGGCCGGTTCCATAATAGAAGTAGCACCAGCTTGCAAGGCGCGTTGGTAAATAGCATTAGTATCTTCCACATACACATAGAGCATGCTATGAGTAGCGCCCAGCTCGTCTTTTGCGGGGCCTATCATAATTACCGAGTCGCCAATGCGTACTTCGGCATGCATGATGGCTCCATCAGGTGTGGCAATGCGCTCGAACTCTTCTGCATCGAAGGCATTTTTCAAAAAATCCAATAATTTTTCAACATCATCTACCATGAGGTAGGCGTTGACATTGTTGTAACCGTCAGGAATGGGTTTTACAGCCATTGTTTTATTTTTTAAATTAACAAATACTCCGGTTTTATCAGGATAAGCGGGACAGGCAATAACTATTCAATTACTTTCAACGTCATTTTCACATCCTGCACCGGTCGGTCTCGGTTGGATTGGAGAGCAGCGATTTTGTCAATGACTTCCAGCCCTTCAATTACTTCTCCGAAAACCGTGTAGCCCCCATCGAGGTGGGGCGTGCCACCGTAGGCAGAATAGGCGTCAATTTGTGCTTGCGAATAGGTGAAGGCGCCACTTTTTTTTATTTCGGCATCTATCAAAGGCTTTATTTCTTCCTGAAGGGCATTGATGCCCTCTGTGTCTTTAACTTGACGCATTTGATTCATTCGATCTGCATAAGCCTTGTTCTCAGGCTTGATGAGAAATTCGCGCTTGATTATTTGTTCCAACTGCATGCTTTTTCGTTTTTCGAGCATTTTCAGGTCGTTTTCAGTGTATTTCCTGCCATGAACAATGTAAAATTGGCTTCCGGAGCTTTCTTTGTTGGGGTTTACATTATCTCCCATGCGGGCAGCGGCTAATGCTCCTTTTTTGTGTGAAAATTCTGGGCGTATTTCTGCCGGAATTGTGTATCCGGGCCCACCGTTTCCAAGCGAGACATCTGGCGCAGCGTTTTTCGAATCAGGGTCACCTCCCTGAATCATGAAATCTTTAATGACTCGGTGGAACAGCGTTCCGTTATAAAAGCCCTCTTCGGCCAATTTGATGAAATTATCACGGTGCTGTGGGGTTTCGTTATATAGTTTCAGCTTCATCGTTCCGTAATCGGTAACGATGGCAACCGTGCGCTCTTTTTTAGAAGCTTGCCCGAATGCAAATACGGTAATCATCAGTACCAAAACAAATGAAAGGATAGATTTTTTCATAATGATATTTTTTTTATTTTTGTTTTCGAATAGTTAACTCGCAATAATACGAAAATTAAAGCATTATGAAAAAGACAGCAACACTCTTTTCGGCCTTTTTGCTGGCCTTTTTGCTGGTTTTTAGTTTTTCTTCGTGCAAAGAGAAAGGTCCGGCTAAAGCCAAAATCACAGTAGTAAATATGGATGGCGCTCCGGTATCGGGCATTGAAGTGCGCATTTTTTGCACACCGAGCGGAAATCCGGGTGAAACTCAATGCCGTGATGGCTACGACCTCAAGGAATTGACGGATACTGAGGGCATTGTTCTATTTGAGTTCGACCTGCCGGCAGTGCTCAAAATTGAGGTGAACGGGAAAATAGGGTCGACAACTTATTATGGGGAGGACTTTGTTGAACTCGAAGCGCACGAAACCGTTGATAAAACGGTAACCGTAGCCGGCTAAAGCAAAGCTGAAGTTTCTTCAAAATAAGCTATTGCTGCTTCTTTCATGAGTTGTTCTTGCTCGGTAGCCGAAAGGGGCGGTAGTTTTTGGTTGCGCTTCCAGTGGGGCCATCCGTCTTCATCATTTCCCATAAACTCATAATGGCCGTACGCGCTGAGCAACTTGCAAATAGCGATGTGCATCACGTCCAATTTCTGGTCTTTGCTAAAGTCTCTTGGGCCTTTGCCTAATTCCTGCACACCAATTAAAAACAGCACAGACTGCAAATCCGGGTTCATGCCGAATTGTGCTTCTATTATTTGCAGCACTTGATTCCATTTTTCTTTCACTTCAGACATCGGACAAAATTACAAGTTTAAGGGAACTCTAATAATTCCCTTAACAGTTGTGCGTTAATACTTTTAAAAAATGAAGGCGGGCGCCAACATCTTAAGTTCCTAAATTCGAACCCAATGAATTATTTGGATGTTGTTTTGGCTGTGCCGCTTATTTGGGGCATTTACAAGGGTTTTTCCAAAGGACTCATCATTGAGGTGGCTTCGTTGTTGGCTCTTGCACTTGGCATTTACGGGGGACTGAAATTCTCGGGGTTTGCTGCTGATTGGCTTACAGCACATGGCGAGTTCAATAAAAGATATGTACCGCTCGCTTCTTTTGCCATCACTTTTGCAGTGATCGTTTTAGGCGTTTACGCTTTCGCGAAATTGCTCGAAAAAATAGTCAACATCGTTTCGCTTAAATTAATCAATAAGCTAGCCGGTGCCGTTTTCGGAGTGCTGAAAATTGCGGTTATTCTGAGTGTTTTATTGCTGCTTTTTGATACCGTTGACAAAAAACTGGAACTGATTCCTTCGGAAACAAAAACAAGTTCTATTCTCTACCGACCAATAAAATCACTTGCTCCCGCTATTCTCCCGATGCTGAAAGAAACGAATTGGCTGGAATGGCAAAATGAAGAAAGTCAGGAAGTGATTGCTTTAATTCCGGGTAGTTCCTTTCCTTCGAGATATTCGAGCATGGCCCCACCTCCTGTGGATACGTAGCTCACTTCGTCTTTCAGATTATATTTATTGATTGCTGCCACCGAATCACCTCCACCAATGAGTGAAAATGCTTCTTTTGCTGTGGCTTCTGCAATAGCAAAGGCAATTTTTTTTGTTCCGTTCTCAAAATTTGGCATTTCGAATACGCCCATCGGGCCGTTCCACAAAATGGTTTTGGAATTAGAAATCACGTTCAAATAATTTTGAACCGTTTCTTTCCCAATATCAAGTCCCATCCAGCCATCTGGGATATTAAAAACACTGCAAATACCCCTCTTTGCATTGTTGTCGAAAGCATCGGCAATCAACGTGTCTAAAGGCAGGAGCAAGTTCACGTTCTTTGCTTTTGCCTTTTCTATAATTTCAAGAGCTAAATCCAATTTGTCCATCTCCACCAGTGAATTGCCAATGTTTCCACCTTGTGCTTTTATGAAAGTGTAGGCCATTCCACCACCAATGAGTAGGTTGTCGCATATTTCGAAAAGCCGATTGATGATGAGAATTTTAWCCGAAACCTTAGCTCCTCCCATGATGGCTGTGAGCGGCTTTTCGGCTTCGTTTATTACCTTGTTGATGTTGTTGATTTCATTGGCCATCACGTAGCCTAAATACTTTGTGTTTGGGAAAAATCGGGCAACTGTTGTTGTGGATGCRTGCGCTCGGTGRGCTGTTCCRAATGCGTCATTCACRTAWATGTCGCCATGCCGTGAAAGATTTTCTGAAAATTGCTCATYRCCTGCGGTTTCTTCTTTGTAAAAGCGYAGGTTTTCGAGCAAARCAACTTGTSCTGACKGCAAATTTGWAGTGATTGAAAATGCTTCGTCTCCAATGCAATCACCTGCAAACCGTACTTCGGTGCCGAGCAATTGATTCAATTTCGGAACAATATGCCTTAATGAGAATTTTTCTTCAGCTCCGCTTTTCGGCCTGCCGAGGTGCGACATCAAAACCACAGATCCGCCATCATCTAAAATTTTTCTAATTGTTGGTATTGCTGCGCGAATACGGGTGTCATCGGTTACGATGTAATTTTCATCGAGCGGCACGTTAAAATCAACGCGAATGAGCGCTCTTTTACCCGAAAAGTTGAAATTGTCAATGGTTTTCAATGCAAAAAATTAGGCAGCAAAAATAAGGGAAGAGATAAAAATAGCAAGGAATCAAAGRTGGATGCCAAAAAGTATGGGATGATGGGCTAATTTTTGGTTTTTTGCGCCAACGGATTCGCTAAAATAAGTTGCATAGCTCTGCGGAGCAATTCATTTTAGCGTCTTGTTAGGGCACGTTTTCTTTTATTCAATTACTAATACTTTTCCAACCATCTGTTTCCCAGTTATGTCATAAATATAAATCCCACGCGCGAGGTTTATAGTTTCAATCATATTCTTTCCAGTAAAGAGTTTAGTGATTAATACTTCCCTTCCAAAAATATCGTATAGTTTGAAGGTCGTTTCCGGTAATACCCAATCAATCATAAAATAGTCATTTGCAGGATTAGGATAAATACGGATGATATCTGGCATACTACTTTCGTTTACTGGCAGACTTGTAATATTAACAGTACAATTCAATAAGATGCTCACATCATCCGTGTAAAAATTTGCAACGGCCAAATCCATTTTACCATCTCCATTAATATCAGCGCTCACAATAGAATGAGGAGAGTCTCCTACTGAAACATCGGTGGACATCGAAAAACTACCCGCACCATCACCTATTAAGACCGATACGTCATCCGAATTAGTATTAGCTGTCGCCAGATCTATATTGCCATCTCCGTTGAAATCTGCATGGATAAGAGACATGGGATAAGTGCCCACCGTAATTGAAGTATTATTAACGAAACTTCCCTGCCCATTCCCTGTTAATATTGACACTGTACCTGATGCATTGGTAGTTGCCAAATCCATTTTGCCATCTTTATTGAAATCGGCAGTAATAATGGCAGTAGGACCGCCCCCTGCAATAAAGTTGGTTGTTGTGGAAAAGCTTCCCGTCCCATCACCCATTAATACAGATATAGTGTTTGTGTTAAAATTAGCTGTGGCAAAATCAATTTTGCTATCATTATTGAAATCAGCAATAATAATGGAACCCGGAACGCCTCCCACCCCAAATTGAGTGGCCGCCAAGAAGTTTCCAGTCCCATCACCGATCAATACGGATACGCTGCCTTCTCTGTTGGCAACAGCTAAATCCATGATATCGTCCCCGTTAAAATCGGCAACAGAAACAGAAACGGGACTATCGCCTGTTGCAAAGCTCGTAGCTACCGAAAAGCCTCCTTGCCCATTTCCTGTCAATACTTCCACACTGTCCATGTTTTTATTAGCAACCGCTAAATCCAATATACTATCTCCATTGAAATCTGCACTAACAATGGAATATGGACCACCGGGACCCAAATAAAATTCTGTTAGGGCAAAACCACCTGACCCATCACCCAATAACACCGATACGCTCCTTGAGTTATAATTGCACGTTGCCAAATCCATTTTACCATCTTTATTGAAATCGCCATTATCAATAGAATTGGGGCTTATTCCTACTGCAAAATCAGTGGCCTTAGAAAAGCATACCTGTGTTATAGTTCTTGCGCTTTTTTTGTGGAACTGTGCGAACACAGCAGTGATTGGAAAAGCTATCAGAATGAGAAGAACGTATTTCATAGCATTGACTATTTGTTTTTTGGTTTTAATGTTGTTTAAGTAAAATTGGTGCAAGTTAGCGAAAAAAAGGTAAAAAGCCAAGCCCTGTTTTCTTACCTTTGAAACCTCATGCGTTTTAGTGAAATTATCGGCCAGCAGGAAGCCAAGCAGCGGCTAATCCAAACCGTAAAAAACCAACGGATAAGCCATGCCCAATTGTTTCTCGGCAAAGCTGGTTACGGCTCATTGCCTTTGGCAATTGCCTATGCGCAATATATTTCCTGTAAAAGTAAAAGTGAAAATGATGCGTGCGGAAATTGCCCTTCTTGCGTAAAATATCAAAAACTCATTCATCCCGATTTGCATTTTGTTTTTCCCGTAGCAACTACGAAATCCGTTGCCAAAAACCCCACTAGTGACAAGTTTATTGAAAAGTGGCGTGAAGCGTTTTTGGAGAACCCATATTTGCAACTCTCGGACTGGACAAAGCATCTGGAAATTGAAAACAAACAGGTTTCAATAAATGTGGTAGAGTGCAACGAAATCATTAAAAAATTATCGCTCAAACCCTACGAGTCGGAATATAAAGTGATGCTCATCTGGATGCCTGAAAAACTGCACCATGCCGCAGCTCCAAAATTGCTTAAAATTCTCGAAGAGCCGCCAAACAAGACTCTTTTTTTGCTGGTTGCTGAAGATGCAGAACAGCTCATTCCAACCATCCTTTCGCGGCTGCAAATGCTCAAAATCGCTCGAATTTCCGATGAAACGCTTTTCAATACGCTTTCTTCTCGCTTTGATTTGCCTCAGGAAAAAATTAACAATGTAGTGCAACTGGCAGAGGGTAATTATGCCAATGCTTTAAAGATTATTGACAAAAATGAAACTAATGAACAGCATTTAGAATATTTTTTGAATTGGATGCGGATGTGTTTTGTTATTCAAAAAGAAGGTGTGATGCAGGAATTGCTTCAATGGGTGGAGGAAACATCGAGAATAGGCAGGGAAAATCAAAAGCAGTTTTTGGCCTTTGCACTGCGCATTTGCAGGGAGTGCCTGCTCCTTAATTACGGTGATGAAGCGCTCGTTCGGCTGGGGGCTAATGAAGTTTCATCGGTAAGCAAATTTGCACCGTTTGTCAACAGTGCAAATGCAGTGGAACTTACCGAAGAACTCAATGCGGCATACACAGAAATTGAACGAAACATCAATGCCAAAATCCTTTTTCTCGATCTTTCTTTGAAAATCGCCAAGCTTATTCGCAAAAAACCTGAGGAAGCGTTGAGCTCGTGAACCCGAGGTCTCAGGAAAGATGTATTTTTGCATCCATTAATATTTAACATTTAACAACTAATGGGTTGCGCTACGTGTTCGAAAAATAACGGGAGTGGTTTGCCTTCGGGCTGCCGCAATAACGGTTGGTGTGCATCGGGAGGGTGTAACAAGCTGGAAGTGTTCAACTGGTTGGCTGGAATGGAATTGCCAAGTGGGCAAAAGTCGTTCGATTGTGTGGAAATTCGTTTCAAAAACACACGTAAGGAATATTATCGAAACGAAAGCAATCTTGAATTGCATGTTGGCGACATTGTTGCCGTTGAAGCCACTTCAGGCCACGATATTGGTGCGGTTACCCTTACGGGTGAATTAGTGCGCTTGCAGATGAATAAAAGGAAAGTTGATCCCTCATCGAGAGAGATTAAAAAAGTGTACCGAAAAGCGCGGGAAAGTGACATTGACAAGTGGAAGGACGCACAAAAAAGGGAGCATGAAACCATGCTTGAAGCGCGTAAAACTGCCGCTGAAATGAAATTGACGATGAAAATTGGCGATGTGGAATATCAGGGGGATGGGACAAAAGCCATGTTTTACTACACGGCAGATGAACGGATTGATTTCAGAGAGTTGATTAAAGTACTGGCTGATAAATTCAAGGTGAGAATTGAAATGCGACAAATCGGATCACGGCAGGAGGCTGGGCGCATTGGAGGCATTGGCTCATGTGGTAGGGAATTGTGCTGCTCCACATGGCTTACGGATTTTCGTACCGTTTCCACCAGTGCAGCACGCTATCAGCAACTTGCGCTTAACCCCATCAAACTTGCCGGGCAATGCGGCAAATTGAAATGCTGCCTCAATTATGAGTTAGACAGTTATTTGGATGCACTGAAGGATTTCCCCAAAACAGATAAACTGCTAAAAACCGAAAAAGGAGATGCTTTCCACCTAAAAACCGACATTTTTAAAAGAACGATATGGTATGCTTATAAGGATGTTCCCGATAAATTTATTCCGCTGCAAGTTGACCGTGTGAAAGAGATTCTCAATATGAATCAGCAAGGGGAAAAACCGTTTGAACTGAACGATTTTGTAGAAGTGGAGCAAAAACCGAAACTCGGGTTTGAAAATGTTGTAGGGCAAGATTCACTTACTCGTTTCGACCGAAAAAAATCAAGAAGGAAAAAGAACCGCCATCGAAACAGAAGAAGAGACTGATGAGTAAAAATCAGGCTCTAATTTTCGCTTTTTTGTTTTTCATTATTATTTCATCTTGTCAAAATAGGATTTTTTTTGAAGAAAACGTGACCATCACCAATGAAGTTTGGAATACTGAGGGAACACCCGTTTTTGAAGTGAATGTCACCGATACACTTTCGTTTCACAACTTTTTCATCAACATCAGGAATACTGGAGACTACGAATTCATGAACTTGTGGGTGTTCGTTACTACTACTTTTCCGAATGGACGAAATTTTCGGGACACTATTGAATGTCCGTTGGCTGATGCGTCTGGTAAATGGCTGGGAGCAAGTGCTACCGGGAGTATTTTTGACAGCCGAATTGAACTCGACAACAAAATTCTTTACAATACCAACATTCGTTTCCCGATGCGAGGAAAATATGTTTTCCGGTTTGAGCAAGCCATGCGAAGAAAAGAGCTGGAAAACATTACAGATGTGGGGCTGCGCATAGAAAAAAGCAATTGACAGTTGGCAATAGTCAGTGTGCAATAAGCAAAGACATAACACTAATAGAACATCTTCTCAACATCAATCTTCTTTTTGCCAATTTTCGTTTTCCCATCAATTGAAATTTTGCTGTCTAAATCTTCAATACTTTTCTGATTTACTTCTTTAAAAGTGCAGTTTTTTGTTTCAATACTGGCCGGACCGTATTCAGGTTTTTTCTGGTAAGCAGCCAACCCGTATTTGCAATTTTCAATTTTGCAATTTTCAAGCGATAGGTGAGTTAAATCTTTAGAAGCAGCACCCATCGTTGAATTAGAGATCACACAGTTTTTGGCAGTTATTTTTGAATTTTCGCCTGTGCTTATGCCCTTGTCTCCGACATTTTTTATTGAGCAATTCTCAATTGAAATCTCGCTTCCTGAAAAGTCAATCGCGTCATTTTTTATATTTGAAAAGGAAGAATTGACAATTGTTCCTGTACAAAAATCACCATCAAAAGCATCGCCAGGAGCATTTTCGAAGATGCAATTTTCCATTTTGAAATTGGAACGGATGATGTTCAGCGCATCTTCACATTTGTTTGAAGTAAAGTGGCAATTATCCAACAACACATCGGACTCATAAAACGTAACGGCTCCGGTAAGCGTCCAGCCTTTATAATCAAGTGTATTCAACCCTTCAAAAACCACGTGTTTTAATATGGAGGTATCGTTTCCTTGCAAAACAGTGAAACTGCCAGTGCCGTCTTTTGAGCTAATGATAATGGGCATTTGTTCAGTTCCATTCATCCTAATAGGTGATTTGGAAATGAATTTTGAGCCATTCACTAAGTTCAATTCTGTCCCTTTTTCAAAAATAACCGTATATTCTTTTGGTATGATAACATCTTCTGAAACGGTGTGTTTTCCAGGTTTCAGTAATAGTGTATTGCCTTTTTTTGAGAATAAGTGTTTATTAATTTGAACAGTTGAAAAAAGTCTTTGCTCAAAAGAAAAGCCATTTGGTTTGGGCCATTGCAAAATAGAGGTTGTAAATACAATATCCAAACCTTTTACCCTGTAGAAAACGGTTTTGTAATTGTTTGATGAAATTTCGTGATAGGCATATGTTTCTTTACCTGAAAAAGCAGGTAAAGTTGCATCCATCAGCAGTTCGATGCTGTTATTTCCAACCCCTGTAATTTCAACATCCGCACAGTGGTAGTTAGCCAATAGCAGCATAGTATTTTGTTTATCTTTTTTAATGTATGCCTTTACCGCTACTGTGGGAAATGGGAGCTCTCCATTGCAAGGATCAACCTTCTTTTCTTTAAAAGAAAAAGTAGGATAGCAGGTTTGCAATTGTTTTCTGTATTCACTGAGTAATTGAGATACCTTTTTTGCATTATTTGTTAAAAAGCTCCAGTTATATTGAGCAAAAGGATATTCCTGCAAAATGAGTGTTTCATAGTTTTCTATTTCTTCTTGCAATTCTTTTTGCAATGTGCTGATGTATTCTTCGGCAGCATATTTTTTGAGATAATGGATATAACGGTGAACATATAAGGTGTCGTGAAACAAGGCGTAAAGCGGTATTTGATATTTGTCATTTACGTATGCCTTGCAGTCAGCTGAATATCCGGAAATGGTTTCTTCATACGGTTCGTTCAGCCCATTTCCCGAATAACCGTCAAAAACAATGGGCTCAAGTTTGGAAGTAACAGGGTTGTAATAAAAACGCTGGTTGTGCCATATAAACCCGTGCCTTGCAGCTGTTATATCAACAATGGCATAATATTTTGCCATTTTTTCCAAATCAAACACGTCTGAAACCTTCGTTAGGCCTTGCTTGTATTGCAGCATAAGGTTTTGTGCGATGAGAAACTGCTTGTAAAGCGCAGAGTCCTTTAATGTGCGATTTTTTTTAAAAGGCAAAATTTCTGCCGCCTCGAAGAAAGGTCGGTAATAGTAGTGACTTCTGTCTTCTTCGTTGTATCTTATGGACTCCCAAAACCCATCCTCATTGAATTTTAAAATAGGTCCCTCTCTACGCTTTTGGTTTTCTAACAAATGCTTTAAAAAATGTTCTTCATAGGCATAAATGCCGAGCGACTTGCCATTGAGTTTAACGGGAACAAATTCATAGCGGGTAGTGAGCACATCTTCTTTTTCCAAAAATTTGTGCAGCACCCATTCATGCAAAAAATCGCGTGTTTTTGGGTTTTGAATAGAGAACTCTTCCATACGGTTCCAAGTATTTTCTCCTTGCATTTTTATTCTGAATGACCATTTGTTGCCCTGCAAGTGGTCGAGCCAATCACCTTTAAGGCGAACTTTTACGGGTATTTCGTTACCTTGGTAAACAATGGTGGCTTTTAGCCACTTCTTGCCGTGCAATGTTCCTGATAAAAAGGCCGCATACCTGGCTTGTTCTATTTTCTGCAAGTTTTTTGGGCTTATGGTGATGTTGAGCGAAGGAACTTGTTTAAAATCAGGATAAGTTTTTTCTTTTTCTTTGACTATTTCCAAATCGTCAAACCAAACGGGTATTGTATCGGGGTTCCAGCAGTAAATTTTCACTTTTTTGT
This sequence comes from Flavobacteriales bacterium, assembly GCA_002746335.1. GTDB lineage: Bacteria > Bacteroidota > Bacteroidia > Flavobacteriales_H. The sequence goes on from NVWW01000019.1 coordinate 20,840, forward strand.
TTTCTAAATGAGGCGGTAAATGCGCTTCGAGCCAAAGTAACTCCCAGCCGTTTTTCAACTTTTTTGCAGGATATTTTTCTTGTAGATAGAGCTTGGAAGTTTCTGAAAGAGCCAGCACTAAAAAGCCGGTATTTTGTTTTCCGTACCTTTTTACACGTACCTGGTAATAATTGCTGGGCTGCACGTCTTCGTCAATCCAGGTCATGCCAAAGGGGTGTTCCTTGTCTAATTTTACCGAATAGTTGCCAGAATATGCATGTTCATCGCTTTGAAAATTCCCGTCCGAAAACAAGTCTCCAGAGCACTTGAAATACTTGCCCGAATCCTTTTTCACTACTTTTTCCGCATCGCAAACCAAAAGAGATTCTTTAGGGGGACCGCATCTTGCAAGAACACAAGCAAAAAATAACATAAAAATAAAGCGCATCATAGCGGAGCAAAAATAAGAACCTTTTGAAGGCAGCACCATACCCATTGTTATATGGAATTTTTGAACCTTTGTTATTTGTTAAAACTGGCACCTTGGCTCGAATAATCTCAATAGAAGCACTGCACTTGATGAATTATTGGCCCCTTCTTTTTGCATGGACTGTATTGCTTTACTGGCCCATTGTTTCGCCAGGGCAATCTTTTTCGGGACTGGTGCATGGGGGCGCAAAAAATGATATTGGATACTCGTTGGCTCTTACAAACGATGGAGGCTACATTGTAGCCGGGACCTCGCGGAGCTATGGCGCAGGTAGCGAAGATATTTTTGTTGTAAAATTCACAGCATCTGGTGGCTTGCAATGGTGTAAAACCATTGGGTTCGAGCATCAGGATTATTTGCAGAAAATAATACCCACAAAAGATGGTAACTATGCGCTTATCGGCTCAAATTGGGATGGAGGCACGCCCAACCTAAGTTTTTATCTTGCAAAAATTTCCCCTGCGGGCGAACTGCTTTGGAGTAACATTTATGGGGGAAATCATCGTGATTTGGCTTTTTCAGGGAAAGAGTTGCCGAATGGCGGCTTTGCTTTAGTTGGATATACCAGAAGCTACGGGCTATTGGGAGATATTTTGTTTGTGAAAACGGATGCCGGAGGCAATGAACTATGGTCGGAAAATTACGGCACGGAATTTAAGGACTACGGGTTTGATGTATTGCCAATATCTGACGGGTATATCTTACTGGGTACGACATCGGGCTTTTATGGCCATGTTTCGGTAGATTTTCGGGCCCATGATGCGGACATCCTCATGGTTAAAACCGACATGAACGGACAGGAACAGTGGCGGTTGCAGCACGGGGATTCTGCACATGATTTTGGCAAGTCAGTTTTGCAGGCCGATGACGGTGGCTATTACATTTTTGGTTCATCACAAAACAACAGTGCCGGCAGTTTTGATATGCTTTTGCTTAAAACAGACGCAAACGGAAACGAGCTATGGTCGGAAACATACGGTGGAACCGATTTTGAATATGGAGAATCCATTGATGTCAGCCCCGATAATTATCTTTACCTTTTTGGCACTACAAATACTTTTGGGGTAAATGGCGATCCCGATTTCTATCTTGTGAAAACCGATTTGCAAGGCAATGAAATCTGGAGCCTGACTATAGGGGGCAATGGCTCTGATTACGGGTATGAAGTGGTGGCAACGCCCGACAGCGGCTGTGCGCTTGCGGGTAGCACAAGCAGCTTTGGGCAAGGTCAGTCAGATTTCTATTTTATCAAACTCGATAAATACGGCAACTTCCAAATTTTTTCACCCCAAAGTGGAAATGCAACAGGATATCGCGTTAATGTTTATCCCAACCCGGTTACCGAAAAGTCAATAATGGAAATTGAGGGGAGCGAAAAATGCGAAGGTTTTGAACTGCTCATCCATGATGTGGCAGGCAAACTCGTCCGAAATGAACAGATTACTTCTTCAAGAGCGTTTATTTCCAAAGAGTTTCTTTCTTCAGGCGCATACATCTATCAGGTTACTGCTACTGACAGCAGCGTGATTACCGGAAAATTCATTATCAAATAACTATTGGGACGAAAGAAGAGAGTCCAAATCGTGAAATTTCCATTCCAATTTTTTTTCCGTAGGAATGTGCTCGAATATGAGCACTTTGTCTTTTGGAGCATTGGCCAGCTCTACAGGGTCAGTATAGTAGCTGTTGTTGATGCCGGAAGCAAAAAAATGAATACCATCGGCAGACGGCATGTGAAATTCTTTAGATTGTGTGCCGGCATCTCCCATAATTAAAAAAACCTCTATTCCCTTGCTTTTCACATTAAGCAGAAGCGGATAAACGGCATTTGCAAAAGTGCTTTCTACATCAAAGCAGCTGGCGTTCCAGTATTTCAGGTTGCTGTGGCCGAATGTAGAAGGAGGAGGAATGCCGGGAACTCCATCAGTTATTCCATGGTGCATAAGCAGAAACAAATGCGATGATTTTTTTATTGTGTCGCAAACATTTTGAATAATAACCCATTGCTTGTTTAAGTTTTCGCAATCGGCAGGGGTTAAATTGGTGTTTAGGTTTATGGTAACGATGCCATCGCGCTCATAAGCGTAATAGGTTTTTCTTTTTGTTAACTCTTCTATCCATTCAACATTGCCGTTTCGGATGTCGTGATTGCCAAGCGACCAATGATTAGCGGGGTTTGAAAGATTAAAAAGATTGACAATGTATTCAACTGTGCTGTATTTCAAACTGGCTTCAGAACAAATGTCTCCTCCAAGCCAAATCCGTTTATAACCAGAAAATTCCAATTGCTCAATACGAGGGTCAACTTTTGAGCCGTCTGCTTGCCAGTCGTATGTGTGCCCGAGAAAAATATAGCGAAGCGTGTCAGTAGAGTTTTGACAACACAACTTAACTGCTGATAACATGAATATGCCAATTAGCAAATAACTTTGCACAGCGTTAATTTTTTATGCAAATGAAGATGTTTTTCATAGTGTGCGATTTTCAGTCAGTTGATTCAAATTTTTGAATTCCCACCAAATTGAGTCGGAGGAGGCATTGTGTTTTAGTAGCAGAACACGGTCGTTTTCCCCTCCGTTCCGGCTCAATCCTGATGCGAGAAAATAAATGCCGTCATTGCTAATGTATTCAAATTTGTTGACATGGATGCCGATGTCCCCGCTGATGCAAATTACCTGAATTCCTTTTTTCTGAACTGTTTTCAGCATAGGGTATTTCGCTGTGAAAGTTATTTGGCCTTACCTGCCAATGCTCATTGCCTAAGCCACCATTTGCAAAATGCTGCATTTTTTCTAATTCCGGGTGGCCGTAAAGCCACACCAACTTGTGCTGAAGAAGCATCAAATGGCTGGATTGCCGGATGGTATCAATTACTGCCTTCACCAATTTCAATTGCTGCCCCGTAATGCGACAACTGTCATTTTGCGAGTTGAGCACAACAAAGGTGATATTGTTTTTGCAAAAAGCATAAAAAAGCGGCTTTCCGGTGAATTCTGTGATGTGTTCGGGATGCGATAAATCGTGGTTGCCCACAGCCCAATGTGTTTTGCTGCTTTTCAAATCGAAAATGCTATCAACATAATAAAGGTTAGAACGCTCCAAAGTGGTCTTTTCGGTGATGTCTCCGCCCAATAAAATCAAATTATAATTGCTAAAGTTGATTTGCTCAACCCTTGAGTCAATCTTCTGTCTGGCAGCATCCGGTTGATAAGTGTGCCCCAAAAAAAGATATTCGTAAGTTTTTTGCGGATGTTGAACGTTGGTTGAAGTACAGGCAATTAAAAGTGACCCATAGACAAAAGCTGATAACCAAATATATTTCTGTTTCTTTTTCATATTCAGTCTGCACATAACCCAGTACATATTATTTATGTGTTGGGCAAAAGTAGCACGATAAGATTTCTCCTGAAAACATACCGCGTCAGAACAAGGTGATATATTTGCCCGAGATAATTAAAAAATGAACTTCACCAAACTCTCTATCATTATCCCCGCATATAACGAAGCGGCCACCATCAGTCAAATTTTAGACAAGGTTAGCCAAGTAGAATTGATTGGCGGTTTGCAAAAAGAAATCATTGTGGTGAACGACTGCTCCACTGACGGAACAGATAAAATTTTGAAAGAATACCAATCTTCCCGTTCCGAGTTGAACCTTGCTATATACAGCCAAGAGCGAAACATGGGAAAAGGAGCTGCTCTGCACAAAGGAATCGAATTAGCAACGGGTGATGCCCTCATTATCCAGGATGCTGACCTCGAATACGACCCCAACGAATACAACAAGTTGTTGAAACCTATGCTCGCTGGCGAAGCCGATGTGGTGTACGGCTCTCGCTTCATGGGCGGCAACCCCCACCGCATCTTATTTTTCTGGCATTCAATCGGCAACAAGTTCCTTACTTTCTTCTCCAACATGTTCACCAACCTCAACCTCACCGATATGGAGACATGCTACAAACTCTTCGGTGCCTACATCATCAAAAAAATTGATTTAAAAGAAAAACGCTTCGGCTTTGAGCCGGAAGTTACTGCCAAGGTTGCTCGTGTGCCAGGCATCCGAATTTACGAAGTGGGCATTTCCTATTATGGGAGAACTTATGCTGAGGGCAAAAAAATCAATTGGCGAGATGGGTTGCACGCTGTTTGGTGTGTGTTGAAGTATAATGTTTTTGAGCGATGAATTATTCTTTTGGAATAAAAGCGACTACTTCCAGATCGTCAATATAAATCTCTTTGTCTCCCCTCAGCCAAACATAAACCTTTAACGTATCAGAAGTTCTGCGCACTTCGGGAGTGAGGTAATCCACTGAAATTTTATGCCATTGGTTGAGCTTCAGTTCTTTCAATTCAAAATCAATCGCTTTGTATTTATAGGCCTTACCTTTGTGTGAAAAATGGATTACCAACGAAGCGGGGTTTTCTTTTAAAATGTGCATAGGGTAAACATAAACGGTGGTGCGAATCCAAGCGTAATAACTGTCCGTAATGTCTTCAAACTCCATTTTCAATCCGGGCGAGTAAACTTGATTTTTATCCATTCTGAAAGAGTAATCTCCCGAATGTACAAATCGCTTAGTGTAATTTGAATTTTTCCCTTCTTCATAATCAAAATAGCCGATGAGTTTTTTTTGGTAATCTTCTTCATTTTCCAATTTGTCTTCCCCGCTGAAAGGCTGGTGAATCAACAACAATCGCTTATCTTCTTCAGTAACCGATGTTTTGCCAAACACGGCAAGATAATACGCCATCGTCATACTTGAACCGTGAAGAATTCCCTCTTTCATTTGCCATGTTTGGAGAAAGTTTAATCCCATCAGCATTGCAGCAAAAACAAAAAACAATGTTTTTTGAAGTACCTTTCGATTTAAGACATGATGGATAAAACTCCCAAGCGGCAATGCAAGCACTGCGTACGATTCCACTAATGCACGGTGGCTGAAACTTTGTGCATACCACCAAGTCGTCCAACTTGAAACAAGCCATAAATTGAAAAGAAAATATACAAGTATCGAAGGTAAAACGGTTTGGTATTGCTTTCGCAAAAAATAAAATCCAATCAATGCAAAAATCATGATAGGCGTGTAAACAAGCCACCCCTTGCGAAAACTAAACAGCACGTTTAAGGTATGTGGTGTAAATAAATCCAGCCCTTCTTGGGGGTTTTGGTAACTCACGTAGAAGAAACTTCCTGTTGCGAGTTTCCAATAAATCAGTTGCGGCAGTCCAATAAGAAAAACGGCCAATCCCGCTGCCAAAACATGTTTTCTATATTGTTTAAACAATGTGATTTTTTCTTTAATGCCTGCTTTGTTTTTTACGCCCCATAAAAACGGAATAAGCAAACAAACGATTTCAGTAGGGCGCGACAAAATCGCCAATCCCATTACAACTCCAAGCAAGATGGCATATTTCATTCTAAATGTCTCGTGCCACCGCATTGTCAGCCATAAAATCAATGCAAAAATCGTAAACAGCCAACCGTGAGGCATAGCTGTACTAAATATGGCAACATGAAAATAATTCGTGCCGAAAATGATAATCAGCAAGACAATAGTCGTAACCTTATCATTAAAGAATTTCAGCAGCACTTTTCTCAGCAGGAAAATTCCTATAATGATGTATAAGAGATAACCGTACGAAAGTGCATATTGGTAAGGTAGGGAAAATCCATCAGCAGGGTAATCAGTAAGCAACGTAATACAATGCCCAATAAAGAAAAAGGGTGCATAGATAACAGCCAGCCCCATCGAATACTTCATCACCCAATTCCCTTGCGGACCTATGTGGGCTTGATAAAGCGTTTCCGTATTGTTGTAGTGTTGAATAATTTCATGTATCCAAGAAATATCATTAAGTAGCAAATCGCCATGAAGAAACAACGCAGGAAGGTACAGATAGTAGCCAAATACATCCCATGCGATGGCATTGTTTTGTGGAAAGGCGATGCAAAATGCAATAAGAATTAGGGTACTAAAACATGCCCCAAAAAATGACAGAGAAAATCTCAACTCTTATAAATTTTTATTGCCGTTATCTCTTTTGAAACTGTTAATACCTTTGTTAGCACAAATCATTCTTGTCAGCAAATATAATCCTTAGCATTTCCTACCATTGTATTTATTTTCTTGAACATTCAACATCCGCCGTGAATTCAAAAATAAAACTACTTGCTGCGCTTATACTTCCTGCTGTAGTTTATACCGCCTACGCTATTACTGCGGAAGGTGTGCTCGATTCAGGCGATGGCATCAAGCATTACCAAATAGCCCGTTTCTCATGGAACCATCCCGAATTGCTGCTCGACCATTGGGGAAAGCCGTTGTTTACACTGCTGAGTTCGCCTTTTGCCCAATTTGGCTTTAAAGGGGTAATGGTATTCAATATTATTTTAGGATTGCTGGCCGCTTATTTCACCTTTAAATCAGCTCGTAAACTCAACCTTCCCTATCCCAAAACAGCAATTATCTTTGTTTGTTTTGCTCCTGTGTATTTTCACACAGTACTGGGCGGGTTGACAGAAGTACTGTTTAGCTTCATGCTGGCACTTTGTATTTGGTTGTGTCTGCAAAGCCGCTTTGTTTTTGCTGCTGTTGTCCTTTCGTTTATGCCTTTTTCCCGTGCGGAAGCCTGGTTAGTAATGCCTTTTTTCGGCCTCTATTTTGTGCTCAAAAAAGAATACAAAATCATCCCGCTGATGACCGTTGGCTTTTTGCTCTACAGCTTCATTGGCTGGTTTCATTACGATGATTTTTTATGGGTCATCAACGAAAACCCTTATGCCAAAGCCCATGGCGCCTATGGAAGCGGTGAACTTTTTTATTTTTTTAAGAGCTACAAAAGTATTCTCGGAAATCCTTTGCTGTTTGTATTCCTTACCGGATGTGTCGTTATGTGCTACCTTATCTTTGTGAAAAAAGAAAACGCATGGATTAATGAGCAACTATTGCTTATCGCKGCGCCCGCCTTTGCCGTGCTGCTTGCCCACTCATATTTTTGGTGGATGGGACTGTACGGCTCATTCGGGCTTACGAGGGTCATCGGCATGGTAATCCCCTGCTTCATATTACTCGGAATGTACGGATTGTACGTCTTGAAGTGGCTCCCCTTAAAAAAGAAATGGCTCGAGTATGCGCTGCTGCTTGCCATCGTTTGGCTGGTGGTCCGCTTTGCGTTTGACGTAAAACGCTTTCCCTTTCGTCTTAACCTGAAACAACAGTTGTTGGCGGAAACTGCCGAATGGTTCAAAACCACTGAATTTACAAATGAAAGGATTTATTATCTCCATCCTTTTCTGGGCTACTTACTCGATGTTGACCCGTTCGACCCCGAAAAATCTACTTTGGTATGGAGCATGGACAAGCAAAACCCCGAAACAAATGTTCCTTCAAATGCTATTGTGTTTTGGGATGCCATATTCTGTCCTTTGGAAGGCAAGCTGCCGCTAAACGCTTTGATGGAAAGCAACAGCTATGAGCTTCTGAAGTCGTTTAAACCCGAACATGAAATCCGTTTTTACGATACGTTGAAATTTGAAGTTTACGTTTTTAGAAGAAAAGCGGTTGACGAAATCGTACAATAAACCAAGTCCAAAGAAGTTTTTGTTTTTAATTTCGACCCAATTATTTATGGCAAAAAAGAAAAAAAGACGTTTCCTGAAGCTCGTCATGCTCTTTTGGCTGCTGATTTTTGGCGGGTTGGCTTCATTTGCAGGCCTGCTCGGCTTGGTTGCTGCCGGCTTTTTTGGCGAACTACCAACTTTTGAGGAACTCGAAAACCCCACTACCAACCTGGCCACTGAAATCTATTCCGCAGACCAGAAACTGCTCGGTAAATACTTCCGAGAAAACCGCACAAATGCTCGTTACGAAGAACTCTCACCCCACTTGATTAACGCCTTGGTCTCAACCGAAGATGAGCGTTACTATGGTCATTCGGGCATTGACTTCAAAGGGCTTGCAAGGGCTGTTTTTTTTCTTGGAAAAAGGGGAGGGGCGAGCACCATTACGCAGCAATTGGCAAAAAACTTGTTCAGAACAAAAGAGCAACTGCGTGGCGGGCGTATCATGCAAAAATTTGGCGAGTGGATTATTTCCGTTCAACTCGAAAAGCAATACACCAAAGAGGAAATCATCATGATGTATTACAATACTTTCGATTTCATCAACAATGCTGTTGGCGTAAAGTCAGCGGCAGCGGTTTATTTTAACAAGTCGCCTGATTCGCTCAAAATTGAAGAGGCCGCCATGCTGGTTGGGATGGCTAAAAACCCTTCCCTGTTCAATCCGTTGCGAAGACCCGATACTACCAAACACCGTAGAAATGTAGTGCTCTACCAGACGATGAGGAATGAATACATTACAAAAACAGAATTTGATTCGTTGAAACAACTGGACATCGTGCTCGATTACAAAATAGTTGATCACAAAGAAGGTATTGCCCCCTATTTCAGAGAAATTCTAAGAGCAGAACTTACTAAAATTTTTAGAGAAAAAGACGGCAACGGCAATTACAAAATCAGCAATACCAATGGCAAGCCATACAACATCTACAGTGATGGGCTAAAAGTATATACCACCATCAATTCGCGCATGCAGCAATACGGAGAACGGGCTGTACAACGGCACTTGGGAGGCTACCTGCAAAGCGCATTTTTCAGGGACTTGAGGAATAAGCGCAATGCCCCTTTCGACTGGCGGGTTTCCAAGAAAGAAGTTGAACAAATTTTAAAGTCGGCTATGCACCGAACGAAGCGTTATCGGGTTTTGGCAGGAAAAGAATGTGTCAAATGTGGTAGGCGAGGCAAATACGTACAGCCAATCAAGGAAAATGAAATCAATTACTACAAATGCACAGCCGAAGATTGCCAATTTCAAGTGCGCACAACTCCTAAGGACTCCATCGAAATTATTTTCAACACACCTGTAAAAATGAAAGTGTTTACTTGGCAAGGCGAAAAAGACACTACCCTCTCTCCTTTGGATTCCATCAAATACTACAAAAGTTTTCTGCAGGCGGGTTTCATGGCGATGGATCCGCACACGGGTTTTGTGAAGGCCTGGGTCGGGGGCGTCAACAGCAAACATTTCGCCTATGACCATGTACGGCAAAGCCGCAGACAGGTTGGCTCTACTTTCAAGCCGTTTGTGTATGCCATTGCCATTAAAGAAATCGGTTATTCGCCCTGCCATGAATTGCCCAACCATCGGCCCGTGTTTGAAAAAGACCGGTACGGGTTGGAAGAGGATTGGAGCCCTAAAAATTCAGACGGCTCATACGGCTGTATGGTTTCACTGAAATACGCGCTGGCCAATTCTCTCAATACCATTACGGCAAAATTGATGAAAGAAATCGGGCCGCAGGCCGTGGTGGACTTTGCCAGGAAAATGGGCATTACCAGCCCTTTAATGCCGGTGCCCGCATTGGCCCTTGGCGTAGCCGACCTTACGGTTTATGAGTTGGTTGGAGCAAACGCTACTTTTGCCAACAAAGGAGTTTGGACCAAGCCCATTTTCATTACTCGCGTAGAAGATAAAAACGGCTCTGTCATAAAAGAATTTAAACCAGAAAAACGAGAAGTGCTCAGTGAAGAAACTGCCTATGTGATGCTTGAGTTGATGAAAGGTGTAGTGAACGGAGCATACAACAGATGCATGGGAGATAAGATGAAAGTGCGCAAGGAAAAAACAAAAAGAGGATTTGTTTGCTATACCTGCGGTACTGGGGTGCGCATTAGGGGCAGGAAAACCGAAAGCCGGCCGTATGTAGGCATCAGCTATCCCATTGCAGCAAAAACAGGCACTACGCAAAACAACTCCGATGGGTGGTTTATCGGCATTACGCCCGATTTGGTGGCCGGATGTTGGGTGGGTGCGGAAGACCGCAGTGTGCGATTTACTAACACTGAGCAGGGACAAGGTGCCAACATGGCGCTGCCAATATGGGGTTATTTTATGAATGAGGTTTATGAAGATGAATCACTCAATATATCAACAGGTGATTTTGAAAAACCAGACTATCCTCTCAGCATTGAACTTAACTGCGAAAAATACTGGCAAACACATACAGGCACGGATTACGATCCTTCCTTTGATGAATAGAAAAATTCCTGTTTTTTTGCTTTGTTTTTAAAATATCAAACATGAGCGAATCGAAATTCCTTTGGAAACCCTCGCGGGAATTCACCGAAAGTTCCAACATGTACCATTATACGGAATGGCTGGCAGTGGAACGGCAACTACATTTTAATGACTATCATTCCCTCTGGAGTTGGTCAGTGGAAAATATTGAGGATTTCTGGCAAAGTATCTGGGATTATTACCAAATCAAAAGTTATTCGTCTTATTCCAAAGTATTGCAAATGCCTTCAGATGGTATGATTGGTGCTAAATGGTTTGAAGGCGCAACGTTGAATTATGCCGAGCATATTTTTAGAAATAAAACCAACGAATATCCCGCTTTAGTTTACCAATCGGAAACACAGCCCTTAATGGAAATTTCATGGGAAGAACTTGAAAAGCAAGTAACGTCCATGGCGGCTTGGTTAAAAAGCATTGGTATTGAAAAAGGCGATCGGGTGGCGGCTTTTTTGCCTAACATTCCTCAAGCAGTGGTAGCTTTTTTAGCAGCCAATTCCATGGGTGCTGTATGGTCTTCCTGCTCACCTGATTTCGGTACACCCAGCGTCATTGACCGTTTTCAGCAAATTAAGCCTAAGGTGCTTTTTGTGGTTGACGGCTACACTTATAATGGCAAAACATTTTCTAAAACAGCTGGAGCAAAAGAACTGCTTGATGCCTTACCAACGGTGGAAAAAGTGGTGTTCGTTCCTTTTTTCGATCAATCGGCAAAGCCAGCGGGTATTTCCAATGCAGTTTTGTGGGCTGAAGCTGTAAATACTCCAGCAAACGAAATAAAATTCGAGCAGGTTCCTTTCGACCATCCAATCTGGGTCTTGTATTCTTCAGGAACTACCGGTAAACCCAAAGCCATCACGCATAGTGTAGGCGGTTGTTTGCTCGAGCATTACAAGGCGCTTGGGCTGCACCAGAATTGCAAACAGGGCGACCGCTTTTTCTGGTATTCCACAACCGGCTGGATGATGTGGAACTATACATTGGCTTCGTTGCTTACCGGTGCTACAATGGTGATTTACGATGGCTCTGCAGGTTATCCAAACAGACGTTTTTTATGGGATTTTGCAGAAAACGCAAAAATCACCCACTTTGGAGGTGGTGCTGCCTATTACATCTCTTGCATGAAAAAGAAAATGGATTTTACTGGAAAGGGTATGTTCCAGCACCTCCAGTCTGTTGGTTCAACGGGTTCGCCATTGCCGCCCGAGGCATTTGAATGGATTTACAACTCAGTGAAAAAGGATGTGTGGCTCATTTCGCTGAGCGGAGGTACCGATGTGTGCAGCGGGTTTGTTGGCGGAAGCCCATTTTTGCCCGTACACGCTGGGGAAATTCAATGCCGGATGTTGGGTTGTAAAGTGGAGGCATTCAATGAAAATGGTGAGTCGGTGGCTGATGAAGTGAGCGAAATGGTGCTTACCAAGCCAATGCCTTCCATGCCTGTTTATTTCTGGAACGATGAAAACAACGAACGCTATCGGTCGAGTTATTTTGAACATTATGCCGGCTTGTGGCGACATGGCGACTGGGTGAAAATCACTGATAGGGGTTCACTGGTAATTTACGGCCGCTCGGATGCCACGCTAAACAGGGGCGGAGTGCGCATCGGTACCAGTGAGGTGTACAGCGCAGTGGACGGTTTGTCCGAAGTAATGGACAGCATGGTGGTGTGCATTGAAATTGGCGGAGGGCAGTATTACATGCCGCTGTTTGTTGTATTGACCGATGGCATTGAATTGACCGTTGAATTGCGGCAAAAAATCTGTAAACAATTGCGAGCGCAATTTAGTCCAAGGCACGTGCCCGACCAAATTTTTCAAATTGATGAAGTACCTTATACCATCAGCGGGAAAAAGATGGAAACGCCCGTTAAGAAAATATTAATGGGTATGGATTTGGGAAAAGCGATGAGTAAAGACGCGATGAAAAACCCTTCGTCTATCGAGTTCTTCATCAAATTTTCTGAAACAGGAATAAAAAACTGGAAAGTGGTCTCTAAAGAGAAAATAGCGAGCTAAGAAATTACATTAACGGACTTTTTTTTTGTGGCTTTTTTGGCTTCGATTGAGCGTTTAATGTCAGCCAATTCTCCTCTTGGAATAGCTGAAATTAACCCTTTTGTATAAGGGTTTTGCGGATGATTGTAAATGTCATCTGCATCGCCCATTTCCTCAATTTTCCCTTCATTCATCACAATCATCCTGTCTGACATAAATTTCACCACCGAAAGGTCGTGTGAAATAAAGATATAGGTGAATTTAAACTCTTCGCGCAATTCATTTAAAAGATTGAGCACTTGTGCCTGCACCGAAACATCAAGCGCAGAAACCGACTCATCGCAAATGATGAATTGAGGGCCAAGGGCGAGTGCCCGTGCAATGCAAATGCGCTGCCGTTGGCCACCTGAAAACTCATGGGGATAGCGGTAAAAATGGAGCGATTTCATGTTAACACGCTCTAATAATTCAATGACTTTGTCTCTTCGCTCGTTGTCGTTGTTTAAAATGTTATGCACGCGCATCGGTTCCAAAATAGCATCGCCAATTGTTATTCTCGGGTTCAGAGAAGAGTAGGGGTCTTGAAAAATTATCTGAATGTTTTTGCGAATAGTTCGTAGTTCGCGGGCAGTAAGAAGCGCCAAGTTTTGATTTTGGAAATAAATTTCCCCTTCAGTTGGCTCTATTAAACGCAGAATGGTTCTTCCCAACGTGGTTTTCCCACAGCCCGATTCGCCTACAAGCCCAAGTGTTTCCCCAGGGTATACTTCAAAGCTTACATCGTCAACTGCCTTCACATACCCCGAAATTCTACCGAAAACACCTTTTCTTATCGGAAAATAGGTTTTCAGCCCCTTTACTCTCAAGATGGGTTCTCTTTCGTAAAGTTCTTTATGGCGCTGCTTGCGTTCATCTTTGGTGATGACGAGCTGGTTTACTACGGCTTCAACTGTTTGCCGACTTTCTTTCATTACACCCTCAATATCTACGCTCATAAAATCAGAAACAGTTGGCAGCCAATAGAGGCGTTTATTGAGTGGTGGGCGGCAGGCAAGCAGTCCTTTGGTATAGGGGTGCTGTGGGTTGGAAAAAATGTCCCAAACACTGCCTTGTTCCACTATTTTTCCCTTGTACATTACAATCACTTTGTCTGCTAATTCCGCAATCACGCCCAAATCGTGTGTAATGAAAATAATGCCCATGTCGTGTTGCACCTGCAAGTCGTTCATCAGGTCGAGAATCCGCTTTTGAACAGTAACATCAAGGGCGGTGGTAGGTTCATCTGCAATCAAAATAGACGGCTGACAAGACATGGCCATGGCAATCATCACCCGCTGCTTTTGCCCGCCTGAAATTTGATGGGGATAAGAATCAAACATGTTGTCGGGTCGGGGCAATTCCACTTCTTTAAACAGTTCAATGGTTTTGTTTTTTGCTTCTTTCTTGGAAATTTTCTGGTGCAGCATGATCGCTTCCATCACTTGGTCGCCACAGGTGTAAACTGGGTTTAGTGAGGTCATCGGCTCCTGAAAAATCATGGCAATTTCGTTGCCACGGTAGGAGCGCATTTCTTTTTCTGGAATTTCTAGCAGGTTTACTGCCCCGTTTTTTTTGGAATGGAAAGTAATGGTTCCGTTGGAAATTTTTCCAGGAGGAGATGCAATCAACCGCATGATGGAAAGTGAAGTAACCGATTTGCCCGATCCCGATTCACCAACGATGCCAATAGTTTCGCCCCTGTTCAGCGAAAAGCTAATGCCATTGACGGCCTTTACGGTTTCGTCTTCGGTTTGAAACTCAGTAACGAGGTCTCTTACTTCAAGTAGTTTATTATCAGTCATTACTCACAATAAGCTAAAAGCTAAAATATAAAAGTAATATTTCGAGCATATAATTGACAGGTTTTTAGATGATTATATAGCTTTTATAGATGAATAGGATTTAAAGATAGAAGAAAAAACCGTACCATTTTTGAAGTTAGTTATCAACGGTATAATTCATCAATTAAAGAAATGAATGAATAGCTTGAGGGCTTTATACGAAAGTAAAACTGTTTAGTTCGGTTTTTTGAAAGGAATTTCATTCGGAAAATATTTTCTATTAGGAATAAATTGAGCGGGCAAAAGTAAATTTATTCAACAACTGTCACAGCAGAAACGTCAATCAGAGGCTCTCCCCGAAAACGCATCAACAATTGGGTGGTAGCGAGCACATCTTTTTGACAGTAGTTGACGATTTTGAGCAGACCTTTTTCCTGCCAATACATGCGCCATACATCGCTGCCATCCATTTCGTCTTTTGGTGTGGGAATGTTGAAGATATGCGTCATCAAATTTAAAGAAGTATAGTGCTTCCGGTCTCCAAACTTCCACAGTTCGAGCGTGTCGAGGTGCCGCACTTCCCACGGTTTTTTCCCTGATAGATCGAGGATTTTAGGAAGTTTCAGCCCGTTGATAAGCATTCTGCGAGCGAGGTATGGGAAATCAAATTCCTTTCCGTTGTGGGCACACAGGTAGTGGCTTTGGGTGTTGTAATTCTTTTTTAGCAAAGTGATAAAACCTGAAAGCAAGTGCTTTTCATCATCGCCAAAAAATGATTTGATGCGGAAGATTTTTTTGCTCTTTTGCTCTTTTAGGATACCGACTGAAATGCAAATAATCCGCCCGAATTCAGCATAAATGCCCGCTCTTTGGTACACATCTTTGGGTGCTTTATCATCTTTTACCAAATATTTCGCTTTGGCATCCCACAAGGCCTGCGTGGTTTCAGGCATTTTTTCATATGCAGGATATTGAGGAATAGTTTCCACATCCAAAAAAAGTACTTTTTCAATATCCAGTTTTGCTAACATATCAATTTGAATTACTTAATCATTACTCCTTTTTTGTTGATAAGCGGCACGGTGATGAAATGTTCCTTTTTAATGGTTTCGGCAACGAACACGTATTTTTTATCATAAATGGTTTTACCGATGTAGAAACTTACCCAAAACTCGTTGCTCAACCCGAAGAGGTTTTCCATAATCGGTTCAATTTTTTTAAATGATTTTGGCGAAAGTGATTTCCAAAACCGTCTGATGGTGGATGTCTTTACTTTTTCTCCGTTTTTTTCGCCATAGCCTTTTGAAGTAATTAGGACATTTTCAATTTTTTTATCTTTGAGATTGAGCATATATACATCCCATCTACCCCCTTCTTTCACAACAGCAATGGCAATGTCTTGTACTTTTGGATGGACAATGTCTTTCTTCATTGAAAAAGTTTGAATGATTGAAACGATTGCAATGATTACCCTTCAACCAGTTCCATTTCAAAAACTTCGGCTAAATGATTTTTGAGTTTTTCTTTTACTTCTTTCATATCTATTTTTCTGCCCAGTTCCTTTTGCAACGAAGTTACGTTTTTATCGGAAATGCCGCAGGGGATAATGTGGTTAAAATAGCTCAAATCAGTGTTGACATTGAAGGCAAATCCATGCATAGTGACCCAGCGGCTCATGCGTACGCCTAGTGCTGCAATTTTTCTCGCTTTTGCTGGATTTTCAGGTTCGAGCCAAACACCTGTGAAATCGGGGTAACGGCTGGCGGTAATTCCGTATTCAGCCAATGTTGTGATAATAGCTTCTTCGAGAAAGCGCAGGTATTTATGCACATCGGTGAAGAACTGGTCAAGATCTAAAATAGGGTAGCCAACAAGCTGTCCAGGGCCGTGATAAGTAATATCGCCCCCACGGTTGATTTTGTGAAAYGTGGCTTTTTTTTGGTTAAGCAGATATTCGTTTGCMAGCAGGTTTKCTTCTGAACCACTTTTGCCCAGGGTGTAAACATGTGGATGTTCGCAAAACAGTAAATGGTTGGYGGTTGGCGGTTGGCGGTTGGYAACACATGCACGGTTATTACGTTTAGCAGCGACTACTTCATCAAAGAGTTTTTGCTGGTAATCCCAACATTGTTGATAGTCAATTAATCCCAAATCTYTGAAAGTAACTTGTGGCATGGGCTAAACTTTTGCCAGCTCTCCCTTCAAAAAATCGATCACCTTTACYTCGAYYGCATCAATRYCTTTCTTTTCTGCAAGTAGATATGAAAYCCAATCGCCCAAATGARTAAGATAATATGTTCGTTCAATATCTGAATTGCCTTTCGACCAAATTTCAACGATTGTTGAGGTATAAWTGGCAATGATTTCCTTGTTGATTTCCATGCGCTTTTGGATGCGGGTGTAATCGGTTTCATTTCGGAACATCACAACGGCTAATTGTTCATTGCCGCCTGCCCAGCCCACCAATTCGTTGTGGTTCATTTCGGGTATAGCATGGTGCCAGCAAAGCATTTTCGAGTTTTCATTCAATTGCTGCCGTAAACGCACTGCAACTCCTTCGAAACCTGCATCGCTGTATATGACAGGAGTTTTTCCATGCAATTTTTCTGCAATGGCTTTTGCTTGTGTAATGATATTTTCTCCTTCACTATCCAGCAACTCAGTAGCAGCTTTCAATTGCGATTTGGACTCATTCGAAATAATTCCATAATGATTTAAAATATAAAACAACTGAACGGATGAATGCCCAAAAGCTGCCCGTGGCGGGTAACCCGTAGGGATTTGAATGAAATTCAATCCTTTTTCTTTTGCGATTTCAAGCGTTTTTCCGCCAGAAGAAACGCATACAATTTGTGCACTTTTTTCAAGTGCGATGTTAAACGCATTCAGTGTTTCTTCCGTATTTCCTGAGTAGGAAGAAATGACCACCAGTGTATTTTCATCCACATAATTCGGCAGGAAATAATTTTTGTTGACATTGACGGGAACATTGGCTTGGTTTTCAACCAACTGGGAAATGATTGTCCCGCCAATGCCCGAGCCGCCTAGTCCCGAAATTAAGACATTTCGGATGGGTTTTTCGGATGGTTTTAATGCTGCTTTTTCACCGATTTCAATGGCTTCTTTTAGCTGTAGGGAAAAATTTGTAATAAGTTCTTTCATCATTAAAATTAAAAATTCAAAAGTAATAAATAGAACGCTGATAAATTGGAAGCAACGAATTTGCSCRAATTTATCAGCGATTATCTGCTAAATCAGCGTCATTCGCCTCCYATTAAATCGTTACATTTGCCNCTTTNATTTTTCAACCATGMCAGAACRACYTWCMGAMCARSAGAYWGTAAGRCKYGMWKCRMKGRMRWWAYTGCWRGAAWTRGGYRTTAATCCCTACCCYGCCMACTTGTTTGAAGTCAACTKTTCKGCAAAAGAAATCAAAGAAAATYAYAAWGRTRGYAGCGAAAAGYTYACYGATGTGAGCATCGCGGGGCGGCTGATGAGCAAGCGCATYATGGGCAAGGCRTCWTTTGCYGAATTGCARGACGCAASCGGTAGGATTCAATTGTAYTTGAATCGSGATGAAATCTGYCCMGATGAGGATAAATCTCWWTAYAAYGWYRTYTTYAAAAARCTGCTCGATMTWGGCGAYTTCATYGGRGTGAARGGMTAYGTGTTYACCACGAAAACAGGMGAAACCACTATWCATGTAAAAGARTTGAAAYTGYTRAGCAAATCRCTGCGGCCATTGCCAATAGTTAAGATAGATGAAAAGGGAGAAGARCATGATGCTTTTACCGATCCRGAGCAACGTTACCGCCAGCGTTATGTTGATTTGGTGGTCAATCCAGAAGTCAGGAAAACATTCATAAAAMGATCAAAGCTTATTAACTCCATGCGGGATTT
Organism: Flavobacteriales bacterium; assembly: GCA_002746335.1. Lineage (GTDB taxonomy): Bacteria > Bacteroidota > Bacteroidia > Flavobacteriales_H. Next base: position 39,162 of record NVWW01000019.1, read on the forward strand.
TCTCAATTCGAAGAGTTATCTCGAAGTGGAAACGCCCATATTGCAGCCGTTATATGGAGGTGCAGCTGCACGTCCGTTCAAAACCCATCACAACACATTGAACATGACATTATATTTGCGCATTGCCAATGAATTATACCTCAAACGGCTCATCGTTGGCGGATTTGACGGGGTATATGAGTTTGCCAAAGATTTCAGAAATGAAGGGATGGACCGGTTTCACAATCCCGAATTCACACAAATGGAACTCTATGTGGCTTACAAAGATTATGAGTGGATGATGAATTTGGTGGAAGAGATGGTGGAAAAAATTGCTATTGATATTAACGGAAGTACAGAAATTCAGGTTGGTGATAATGTAATTAATTTCAAGCGACCATGGAAGCGTTATACAATGTATGAAGCCATTGAACATTTCACGGGAATTGACATCTCGCAAATGGATGAAAATGAAATGCGAAAAACAGCAAAGGACTTAAAAGTTGAAGTGGACAAAACAATGGGCAGGGGTAAACTGATTGATGAGATTTTTGGTGAAAAATGTGAACCGAATTTAATCCAGCCGACTTTTATCACCGATTATCCTGTGGAGATGTCTCCACTTGCTAAAAAGCACCGAGAAACAGATGGACTGGTGGAACGGTTTGAAGCTATTTGCAATGGAAAAGAGATTTGCAACGCCTTTTCTGAACTCAATGACCCGATTGACCAGCGCAAACGCTTCGAAGAGCAACTGGAATTGGGCAAAAGAGGTGATGAGGAAGCCATGGTTTTGGATGAAGATTTTCTGCGTTCACTAGAGTACGGCATGCCGCCAACTGCAGGGCTTGGCATAGGCATTGACCGCCTTGCCATGATTATGACCAATTCATCTTCAATTCAAGATGTGTTGTTTTTTCCGCAGATGAGAGCGGAAAAAGGAAAAACGAGCAAAGAATAGTTCAGTTCTCTTCGTAAAACTCCTTTAGCATACTGCGGTAGGCATTGAACAATTTTGATTTCGAGACAAATCCCTTGTATTTGCCATTCTCTACCACAGGCAAGTTCCATGCGCCCGTTTCTTCGAACTTTTTCATCACTGAGTCCATCGTTTCATCTGGTGAAATTTCTGCCGGGGCAACATGCAGCAATTCGAGCACGGTGGTCTCATCGTATTTATGCCTGAGGAACATGATATCTCGGATGTCATCGAGTAAAACCACCCCGTAAAACTTGCCCTCAGCATCAGTAACAGGAAAAATATTCCGTTTGGACTCGGTAACAGTGCGTACCAAGTCGCCTAATTTTCCTTCTACATTCACGGCCATGAAATCCGTTTCAATTTCCTTTTTGAGACTCATCAGTGTGAGCACGGCTTGGTCTTTATCGTGTGTAATGAGTTCCCCGCGCTTGGCAAGTTGAGTGGTATAAATAGAGTGTGGCATGAAATATTTTCCTGTAAGAAAAGCAATTGAGGCAGTTACCATGAGTGGTATGAAGAGTTCGTAGCCGCCCGTGATTTCGGCAATTAAAAAGATGGCCGTGAGTGGCGCCCGAAGGATGCCCGCCATCAACCCAGCCATGCCTACCAGTGTGAAGTTACTCTCTGATAGGGTTGCAATCCCGTAATGATTGAGCAGCTTTGCAAAGCTGAACCCCATGATGCTACCCGTAAATAATGACGGTGCAAAAATACCGCCTACGCCCCCACTGCCTATAGTGAGTGAAGTGGCCACTACTTTCAACAGCATGGTGACAGTGAGGATAAGGAGTATAATGGGGATGTTTTCGCGAAAGCCGTAAAACAAACTGTCGTGCACTATTTTTTGAAAATTGCCTTTTACCAGCGCATTTATCAATTCATAACCCTCACCATAAAGTGATGGAAAAAGAAAAATGAGCGCGCCAAGCAACAATCCGCTAACAATGGCTTTCGGTAATTTTTTTTTCTTCTTTTCAGAAAATTCCATGATTCTGAAAAACATTTTGCAGAAATACACCGAAACCACCCCGGACACTATCCCCAAGAGGATGAAAAAAGGCAGGTCGCTAATGCTGAATTTGTCAAGGTTTTTGAAGTGGAAAAGCACGTCATCGCCCAAAAAAAGACGGGAAGTTAGGGCAGCCGAAACCGAAGCAAGCAGCAAGGGAATAAGCGAGGCGGTTGTGAGGTCGAGCATGATGACTTCGAGGGCGAAGATAATGGCTGCAATTGGTGCATTGAAAATGGAAGCCAATGCTCCGGCAGCTGCGCAACCCAGCAACAGTGTGCGTGTTTTATAACTTACTTTGAACCAACGACCAATGTTGGAGGCGATGGAAGCACTTGTGCCGACTGTTGGGCCCTCAAGCCCAGTGCTGCCGCCAAAACCCACAGTGATTGCGCTGGTGAAAAAAGAATTGAACATGCGAAATCGTTTGATCATGCTTTGCTGTTTCGAAATCGCATACAAAACATTCGGTACGCCATGTCCCACCCATTTCCCGAAGAAGAACCGTTTCACTAACCACACGCTGATAAGGATGCCAATAAGTGGATAGAAAAAATAGAGGTAATTGTGATATTCTTGCGCAAAGCCAATGGTAAGCGCTTCGTGTATGAAGTGAACAGAATTTTTTAGCAGTACAGCAGCCAGCCCTGATGTTAGCCCTACCAATACAGCCAGTATCAGCACAAAATATTTTTGCTCAATGTGCTTCCTTTGCCAGTCGAGCAACCGTTCGAATAATGCTTTGGGATTCATTACTTGGTTTCGCCTTTAATCGAAAGGTTGAGCTCCACAAGTTGTTCAGGTGAAATGGCAGAAGGCGCATCAATCATTACATCACGGCCTGCGTTATTTTTCGGGAAGGCAATGAAATCGCGGATGACTTCAGAACCGCTGAGCAGCGCAGCCATGCGGTCAAGGCCAAAGGCAATACCACCGTGGGGGGGTGCTCCGTACTCAAAGGCAGTCATTAAAAAGCCAAATTGATTTTGGGCTTCTTCTTCCGTAAAGCCAAGCACTTTGAACATTTTTTGCTGTAATTCTTTGTTGTGAATTCTAATAGAGCCGCCACCGAGTTCCACCCCATTAATCACCATATCGTAGGCATTTGCACGGATTTTCCCCGGTTCTTTTTCAAGCATTGGAACATCTTTCTTTTGGGGCGAAGTAAACGGATGATGCATGGCATGGAAACGCTGGGTTTCTTCATTCCATTCCAGCAAAGGGAAATCGGTGACCCAAAGAGGAACAAATTGATTGACATCCCGCAGCTCAAGTCGGTTTCCCATCTCGAGTCGTAATTCGCCAAGCGCTTTTCGGGCGCGTTTTTTTTCTCCTACTAAAATCAGGATTAAATCTCCGGGGCTGGCATTAAATTCTTTCGCCCATTTTTTCAATTCATCCTGCGAAAAAAATTTGTCAACAGAAGATTTGAAAGAACCATCTGAGTTATATTTTACATAAACAAGTCCTTTTGCCCCGATTTGTGGCCTGCGTACCCAGTCGGTCAACTCATCCAATTGTTTCCGAGAGTATTCGGCACAGCCTTCTGCGCAAATCCCAACGACTAATTCTGAATTATCAAACACATTAAAACCCTTGCCTTGTGCCAACTCGTTCAATTCAACAAATTTCATATCGAAACGCAAATCGGGTTTATCGCTTCCATAATATTTGATAGCATCATCATATGACATTTGCCGAAATTCAGGCAAATCCACATCTTTAATTTTTTTAAACAAGTGCTGCATTAATCCTTCAAAAACTGTGAGAATGTCGTTTTGTTCAACGAATGACATTTCACAATCCAGTTGCGTGAATTCGGGTTGTCGGTCGGCACGCAAGTCCTCATCGCGAAAGCACCGCACGATTTGAAAATACTTGTCAAACCCCGAAATCATCAGCAATTGCTTAAACGTTTGTGGAGATTGCGGAAGTGCATAAAACTCTCCGTGATGAATACGCGAAGGCACCACAAAATCTCGTGCGCCTTCGGGTGTTGATTTAATCAGGAAAGGTGTTTCAATTTCGATAAAATCCTCAGAAGAAAGGTAGTTGCGGATTTCGAGTGCTAATCGGTGGCGCAGCTTTAATTTTTCCTTCACGGGATTTCTACGTAAGTCCAGGTAGCGGTATTGCATCCGCAAGTCATCACCGCCATCAGTTTCATCTTCAATGGTAAAGGGAGGTACTTTCGATGGATTTAAAACGATGAGTTCTTCTGCAATTAGTTCAATATCGCCTGTTGCAAGATTGGGGTTTTTGTTGCTTCGCTCGGTTACTTTTCCTTTAGCTTTAATGACAAACTCTCTGCCAAGCCCCCGCGCTTTTTTGCACAATTCGGCATTGGTTTCCATATTAAATACCAGTTGGGTTATGCCGTAGCGGTCGCGCGCATCCAAAAAAGTCATTCCGCCCAAATCGCGGTTACGTTGTACCCAGCCGCAAAGAGCAACTTCTTTGCCAACATCGTCAATACACAATTCACCGCAGGTGTGGGTTCGAAGCATGAAATTTTAAGTTTAGGGTTTCAAGTTTCGGGTTGAAAACAGGCAACGAAAATAAAAAGAATTACGAAGCAATCACGACCGGTATGTGTGTCTATATATGTGTAGGGAACAAATGCTACGGAATGAGATGGACACTGACAATTTTTATTTCATCAGGGATGTCATCAATGCTGTATTTGCCATCTGGATTCCAGTCAATGCTGAAACTCTCGAGTACAAAAGCGGTCTTGCCGCCTTCTAATTTGATGTAAACCACCGCACTGCTGCCTTGTGTTGTTACATAAATATCTCCCGGAAATTTTTGTTTTAATGCACCAATCTTTGTGCCCGCGCCTATTCTGGTTTTTGTTTTAATGGCGGGGTCAAACAGTACAATTCGGGCAACTTTGCAATTCTTTTCACATCCTGCTTCCGGATAAAAACTCAAAGCTGGCAATTTGCTTTTGCGATTGTAAACGTTATATACTTCCGTTTGCTTACCTTCCTGAATTTGGTTTTCTTTTTTAATTTGTCCTTTATTGAATTTTTTGAAGATTTCTTTGATGGACATCCCTGGCCTCATTGTTCCTACACGACCATTGGAAATAATCAGATTTCTGAATGGAGAAAGAATAACCGGTTTTTTTATGACAATTTTTTGTACAGAATCAGGTGGTGATTGCTTTTTGCTTTGTGTTGTCTGTTTTGTTGGATTTTCAACTACAGAATCAACCGAAAGCGTATCGACATTAACTTCCGCGCTGTCTTTTTGTTGAACTGTTGTTTTTTTGCTCTGTTCTAAAGGAGGCTTATCAGGTGCTCCAGGGCTATTACAACCAACCACTGCACCTAACATCATCCATAATATCAAATGCTTTTTCATAAGGATTTGTTATGGGTTCAAAATTAGGCAAAAATTATTTTCACAGTAATTGGCTATAATTTGAGCAATCTGTAGTAAAAAATTACTTTTGCCGAATGTCACTTTCCGTCCATTCTGATGAGCATTTTATGCAACAAGCGCTTAACGAAGCACGTAGCGCATTGGAAGCCTATGAGGTTCCCATAGGAGCAGTTATTGTTTGTAACAACCGCATCATTGCCCGGGCACACAATTTAACACAAACGCTGAATGATGTTACTGCCCATGCCGAAATGCAAGCCATTACATCCGCAGCTGAATTTTTGGGCGGGAAATACCTCAGTGAATGCACGTTGTATGTTACGCTCGAACCGTGCGTGATGTGTGCAGGCGCTACCATGTGGGCGCACATCAGCAAAATTGTGTATGGCGCTTCAGATTTGAAAAAGGGGTTCAATGAATATTCAGAACAAATTTTGCATCCCAAAACGAAAATTATTTCTGGTGTGATGGGTGATAAATGCTCAGCGTTGCTCAATGAATTCTTTCAAAAGAAAAGGGCAAAATAACGGACAGTCTCAACTCATTTGTTCTTCGTATCTTTGTATAAATGTTTCAATCAACAATCTAAAATTATTAATATAATGTATCCTCCAGAATTAGTGGCACCGATGAAAGAAGACCTAACTGCTGTTGGGTTTGATGAATTGCTAACGGCTGAGCAAGTGGATGAAACACTTGCTAAAGAAGGTACCACGCTTGTGGTGGTCAATTCAGTGTGTGGTTGTGCTGCCGGCAATGCGCGTCCAGCCGTGAAAATAGCTGTCCAAAATGATAAAAAGCCCAACCGCATCACCACAGTTTTTGCAGGTGTTGACGAAGCAGCGACTGAACGGGCGCGGCAATACATGTTGCCCTATCCTCCATCATCGCCTGCAATTGCGCTGTTTAAAGACGGGAAATTGGCGCACATGATTGAGCGTCACCACATCGAAGGGCGGCCTGCTGAAATGATTGCCGAAAACTTGCAAGCGGCATTTGATGAATTTTGTTGATTAACTGATTTACTTCTTTTCAACAAACTTCGGTACTCGAAAAAAATCGGAATCCTTTTCTGGCGCGTTTTTCAACGCATCTTTTTTGGTAATGGATGTCTTTGGGCTGTCTTCTCTTGTCACATTTGTTTCGTCAGCCATGTAGATAAGCGGCTCAATATTTTCGGTATCCAATTCATTGAGTTTTCCCACAAAATCGAGTATTTGAGAAAGGTCTTTTTTGATTTCTTCCCTTTCCTGGTCTTCGAATTCGAGCTTGGCGAGGTCAGTGAGTTTGTCGAGCAGTTTATCGTTTATTTCCATAGAGTTTTTGCAAGGGCTCATTAATAATGTCAAACGTTTGCTGTCTCAATGCCGACATGTCGTTTTCGGTGAGGCCTTTTGTGGGGATGTGCTGATGTACTATGGCTTTTGTAATGCCTGGTCCTGCTTTTCCCTTGAGTAATTTGCTGCCTTGCAATAACTTCCAGTTTTTGGTGAAAGTTACAGGGACTATTGGCACTTGTTTCTCAATTGCTAATTTGAATGGCCCATTTTTAAAGGATTTTAGAGCGGGCGCATGTTCAGGAATGGTGGCTTCGGGAAAAATTGCTACGCAATGGCCTTTGTCAATTTCATCACATGCGTTTTTGAAAGCGCGATGTGAACCAACTCTGCTGCTTCGGTCAACGTACAAATCCATTCCTCGTTCGAAGAAAATTCTGAAAAGCGGAACTTTTTTGATTTCCTGCTTTCCGAGAAAAATAAAATAATCAGAAAAAACGCAGTAAAGCAATACGATGTCAATGTAGGAAGAATGATTGGGGCAAATCACATAGGGTGGTTCTGGCAATTTTTCTTTGAAGTCCCTGCTCAGCCAAATACCTGCAAAGAGTTGCAGCATTCGTGAATAAAAAGATTTCAACACAAAAGCATACTTRAACCATGYTTTCTTTTGCAGTAAAATGAAAAAAAAGGGATAAGCCAAAGAGAAAGTAATAGCAAAATAGAGGATGCAGTAAATTTTGTACAATGCTCTCGGAAGCCACAAAATTGCGTTCATAACGGGCAAAAGTAAGATTTGGAATGATTACACCGATTAAAATTAGATTACACCGATGGAACATTTATCTTTGAACKCCYAACAAATRACTACATACTRCYACTAAATGGCACGCATTTTAACAGGTATCCAAAGCACGGGGACTCCGCATTTGGGAAATATTTTAGGTGCAATCATTCCAGGAATAAAACTCTTGGAAGAGCCAGAAAACGAAGCACTTTTTTTTATTGCCGATTTGCATTCTCTCACTTCTATTAAAGATGGAAAAACTATTCGCAACAACACTTATGCAGTGGCTGCTGCGTGGTTGGCTTGCGGTTTTGATACCGAAAAAAATGTCTTTTACCGCCAAAGTGATTTGGCGCCCGAAGTGTGTGAATTGACTTGGTATCTCAACTGTTTTACGCCCTATCCTATGCTTGCCAATGCCCATTCTTTCAAGGATAAATCAAATAAATTGGCGGATGTGAATGCAGGGTTGTTCACTTATCCCATCTTGATGGCATCAGATATTATCGGCTATGATGCGGACATTGTTCCTGTTGGCAAAGACCAGCAGCAACATTTGGAAATGACACGGGACATTGCGAGTTCATTCAATCATCAATATGGCGATACGTTTGTCATTCCTGAAGGAAAATACGAAGAAAAAGCGATGATAGTGCCCGGCACAGATGGCGAGAAAATGAGTAAATCATACGGGAATGACATCGATATTTTTCTGCCTGACAAGCAACTACGTAAGCAGGTGATGGGCATTGTAACGGACAGTACCGCGATTGAGGAGCCGAAAAATCCTGAGACATGCAATGTTTTCAATATCTACGAATTAGTGACAACTGAAGAGCAGGTTGCTGAAATGCGCTCAAATTACGAACAGGGCGGATACGGTTACGGTCATGCCAAACAGACATTGTTTGAGGTACTTTGCGAAAAGTTCAAAGATGAGCGAGAAAAGTTCAAAGTTTTTATGAGCGATAAGGCAAAGCTGGATTCCGAACTCGAAAAAGGCGCTGAAAAAGCGCGAAAAATCATCCGCGATGTGCTAAAAAGAGTACGAGAGAAGTTGGGTTATTAATTTTCGACTTTGGTTTCTGTGAGCAAAAAATCCAAAATACATCGGAAACAGCCACCAAAACCACGGCATGCAGAGGGCGGGCACGAAACCGCTCAATCTGTTGCCAAACAGAAAAAGCCATTTAATTGGAAACAATGGCTTCCGCTTCCTATCATTTTACTAATTGCATGGTTCACATTCCAACCAGCTCTTGACAACGGTCTCACTAATTGGGATGACAAAACCTACTTGCTCGAAAATGAGCACCTTTATCACTTCACTTGGGAAAAAGTAAAATTTTTCTTCACAAATGTTTATTTCGCCAATTACCACCCGCTCACCATGCTCACCTATTTGGTAGAATTTCATTACTACCAGCTCAACCCGTGGATTTACCATTTTGACAATTTACTGCTGCACCTTTTGAATACACTTTTGGTATTTGTTTTTATTCAGAAATTAGCAGGCAAAATCAATGTTGCAGTCATCGTTTCGCTGCTTTTCGCCATCCACCCGATGCATGTTGAGTCGGTTGCTTGGGCAGCCGAAAGAAAGGACGTTTTATATTCGTTTTTTTATTTACTGGCGCTGATTATAAGCCCCTCTCTAACTCCCCAAAAAGGGTTGAAAACACTATGGAAATGGGATGCTTGTTTTTTCTTTTTCCTTCTCGCTCTCTTATCCAAATCCGCAGCAGTAACCCTGCCTGTAGTGATGTTGCTCATTGATTTTTTGAAGGGAAGAATACAACTCAATTCTTTGCAATCGTTCAAAATGCCACTCATCGAGAAAATACCGTTTTTCATTTTGTCAATTTTTTTCGGAATTGTAGCATGGGAAGCACAGGAGACCTCAAATGCAATTGCAGAATTTGATACATTTACCTTGCTGCAACGCATCATGTTTGCTTGTTACGGGCTGTGCATGTACGTTTTCAAGCTGTTTGTTCCGTTTGCCCAATCGAATTTTTATCCCTACCCTTTCATCAATAGAGAAGGATTTATGGCGAATTTTCTGGAAGGCAATCTGCTTCCTGATTTTTATTATATCTCGCCATTCGTTGTACTGTTGATAGCGGGGATAGTTTGGTGGTCATTTAGGCATACAAAAAAGGTAATGTTTGGTGCGTTGTTCTTTTTTGTAAATGTGGCTCTGTTGCTACAGTTTGTTTCGGTGGGCAATGCAGTGATGGCAGAACGCTATACGTATATTTCCTACATCGGGATTTTTCTTTTGATAGGGTGGGGATTTGATTTTTTTCATCAAAAACAAAAAAATATATCATACGTTGCTGCAACTTTACTTTTGGGTGGGATGGGTTTTTTCTGTTGGAAATCATATAACCGCTGTCAAGTTTGGGAAAACAGTGGTACGCTTTGGACAAATTTCATTTCGAATTATCCTAATGTACATGACGGCTACGTAAACCGCAGCACTTTTTGGGTGCAGTATCAGGATTATGAAAGCGCTTTGAAAGATTTAAATATTGCCATTAAGATTAAGCCCAACTACGCCAAAACGTATGCCAACCGGGGAAACATTCATGGTATTTACGGGCGGTACGAACAGGCATTAGCTGATTACAACGAAGCCATTAAACTCAGTCCCAATTACTTTGATGCCCATTTTAACAGGGCAATCAATTATAGCATTATGAAAGATTACGAAAAGGCTTTTGTCGATTATACCAAAGCTATTGAATTGAAACCAAACCATTCAAAAACCTACCTYAACCGYGCCTATGCGTACGTTGAATATGGCAGTTTTGATAAAGCCATTGACGATTGCACCGTGGCGCTGAAAATCAATCCGCAAAACGAAACAGGTTGGTTTTACAGAGGGCTGGCCTTTCACAACAAAAAAGAATATGACAAAGCCATCAATGACTATAATCAAACATTGAAAATCAATTCCAGAAATTCGGGAGCTTGGTTCAATCGTTCGCTTTGCTTTAATGAGAAACAGCAATATTATCAAGCATTACAGGATGCTATTCAAGCCAAAAATTTAGGATACACCGTGTCAGAAACGTATATTGAAAACCTTCAAAATGCACCAAAACAATGACCAGAATTATTTTTGCTATTGTTACAATTTTACTTTTTTCGTGTGCCCAAAAAGAAGAAATAATAGAACAAACATGGCCTGATGGCG